>JAFGNI010000003.1 GCA_016927095.1 Anaerolineae bacterium
ATGGTTTGCCCCTTCGGCGCGATCCAGCGCAACCTTGTGGGCAGCGTGGTGGCGTCGAAATGCGACCTCTGCTACGGCGAGGAGATCCCGGCCTGTGTGGCGCATTGCCCGAACGAGGCGTTGACGTTCGTGGAGGTCGAGACGGTGGAGGCCCGGCGATGAGACACGTCATCATCGGTAACTCAGCGGCGGCCATCGGCTGCGTCGAGGGCATCCGCCACTATGATCGGGAAAACCCTATCACTATCGTGGCCGACGAGCCCCACCACACCTACTCGCGACCGCTCATCTCCTATCTCCTGGGCGGCCTCGTGGATGAGTCGCGGATGGCCTACCGGCCTGCCGACTTTTATGAGAAGAACCGCGTCGAGACGCTGCTGGGGGTTCGTGTGACCGAGGTGACCCCGCAGAGCCGGACCCTCTCACTGGCAGGCGGTGGGTCGTTGGCCTACGATCACCTGCTGGTCGCCACCGGTGGCAAGCCCTTCGTCCCGCCCATCCCCGGGGCCAGCCTGCAGGGCGTCTTCACCTTCATCACGTGGGACGAGGCGCGCCAGATCGATCACTTTATCGAGGACCGGGGCGTGACCTCGGCGCTCGTTATCGGCGCGGGCCTGATCGGCCTCAAGACCATCGAGGCCCTGCTTGCCCGGGGGATCAAGGTGACCGTCGTGGAGCTGGCGGACCGGATCTTGAGCACTATCTTTGATGCCACTGCGTCGCGCCTGGCCGAGATCATCCTCCGCCGTGAGAACGTCGACATCAAGACCAAGACGACAGTCACCGACATTATCGGTCGTGGCGGTCGCGTCGACCACGCGGTGCTCGCCGGCGGCGAGCGGGTGGACTGCGATCTGGTGGTCTTCGCCATCGGCGTCCGTCCGAACACGGGGTTGATCCCCGCCGACAGCGGCATTCAGGTCGAGCGTGGCATCCGCGTTGACGACCATATGCGCACGACCGCGCCCGATGTCTACGCCGCCGGCGACTGCGTCGAAGCTTACGATCCACTGATCGACGACTACCGCCAGATCGCGATCTGGCCCCTCGCCTACCGGCAAGGCTACATCGCCGGCGCCAACATGGCGGGTGCCGATCGCGCCTATGAGGGTGGCTTCCCGATGAATGCCATCAGCGTCTGCGAGGTGCCCACGATCTCCGTGGGTCTCATCGACCCGCCTGAGGATGGCGACCGCTACGAGATCATGGACGACTATGACCGGGCCACCTTGACCTACAAGAAGCTGGTCCTGCGAGGCCACCGTCTCGTCGGGGCTATGTTCATCAACGACATCGACCGCGCCGGCATCTACACCGGCCTGATCCGCGACCAAGCCGACATCAGCCAGTTCAAGGACCACCTCCTCTCCGGCAGCTTCGGCCTCATCTCGTTGCCGAAGGAGTACCGGAAGCATTTGGTGGTGGGCAGCGGCATCGAAGTGTAGAAAGCGATCAGCGGTCAGCTATCAGCCGTCAGCAAAGCACCAAAGTAAGGAGAAGGAAGTAAGGAGTAAGCCTGTCTGAGAGTGAACCCATACTTCTTTCTGCTTACTCCTTTCATTTGCTTACAGCTGACAGCTGACTGCTTGCGAGGAGCTAACACAATGCGAAGAATAAGTCTTGAGAACCCATACGGTGACGACAAAGTCCACGATGCCTGCGGCGTTTTCGGCATCATGGACACCACAGGCGAATGCTTCCATGGTCACGATGTGGTGACCGGGTTGGCCAACATGACCGAGCGGGGCAACGGCCTGGGGTCGGGCTACGCGATCTACGGCTGCTATCCCGAGTATGCCGATTGCTACGCCTTTCACGTCATGTACACTAACGCCGACAGCCGCTCACAGATCGAAACGCGGCTCAAGCGCGACTTCATTTGGATCTTCGACGAGGAGGTGCCTCACAACCCGACGCCGGAGCTCCACGACGCCCCGCTGATCTGGCGCTATTTTCTTCGCGTCGACGAGGATCATCCGCAGGTAACGCTGCTGGGGGAGCTTGAGTATATCGTCTCGACGGTGATGGACATCAACGTCGCCGGCTTGGGCGCCTACATCTATAGCAGCGGCAGGAATATGGGGTCGTTCAAGGGCGTCGGCTTCCCCCAGCAGATCGCCGACTACTTCGGTGTGCAGGATTACACCGGCTACATCTGGTCGGCGCACAACCGCTTCCCGACCAACACACCCGGCTGGTGGGGTGGGGCGCATCCCTTCGGCTTGCTGGATTGGACCGTCGTTCACAACGGCGAGATCTCATCCTACGGGGCCAATCGCCGGTTCTTGGAGATGCGCGGCTACCACTGCACGATGACCACCGACACTGAGGTGATGGCCTACGCCGCCGACTACTTGATGCGGCGTCATGCCCTGCCGGTGGAGATTGCGGTCAAGGTGATGGCAGCGCCGCTTTGGGACGATATCGAGCGGATGGATGAAGATGAGCAGGCACTCTACCGCACGCTCCGTCAGGTCTATGGTGGCCTGCTCTTCACCGGCCCCTTTACCATCATCTTAGCGCGCGCGGGCGAGATGATCGGCCTTACCGACCGATTGAGGCTCCGGCCTATCATTGCGGCATCCAGCGGCGACCGCCTCTACATCTCCTCGGAGGAGGCACCCATCCGTTTGGTGAGCCCCGAGCTCGACCGCCTCTGGAGCCCCGTCGGCGGCGAGCCGATCATCGGGCGACTGGGAGACAACCATCAGCTTTCAGCGATCAGCAAAGGGCAGGAGTAAGGAGAAGGAAGTAAGGAGCAGACTTGTCCGGGAGCGAGGTCTTGTTCCTTTCTCCTTACTCCTTTCTTCTGCTGATCGCTGAAAGCTGACCGCTTGCTTAAAAAGGAGATACCATGATCATCAAGAGCGCTACCGCCATCGACGCTCGTACGCTGCACTATCGTGAGCTGAACACATTGCTGCGGCAGACCATCAACGGAGGCACGGGGGATGGGACTGATGGTGTCCCGCGCATCGATATCACTAACGTCTTTGGCCAACGGTATCTGGGCACGGACCTGCACCGCCCGGTCGAGATCCACATCCACGGCACGCCGGGCAACGACCTGGGGTCGTTCATGGATGGCCCCCGGATCGTGGTGCACGGCAATGCCCAGGACGGCTGTGGCAACACGATGAACGCGGGGGAGATTATCATCCACGGGCGCGCTGGCGACGTCACCGGGCACTCGATGCGTGGCGGCAAGATATGGGTCCGCGACGATGTTGGCTATCGGGTCGGCATTCACATGAAGGCCTACATGGACCGGCGCCCGATGATCATCATCGGCGGCACGGCGCAGCATTTCTTGGGTGAGTATATGGCCGGTGGCGTGTTGATGGTGCTGGGCCTGACGCTGCGGCCCGGGGAGCTTCACCAAGCCAGCTTCGTCGGCACCGGCATGCATGGCGGCGTGATGTACATCCGCGGTGAGCTGGCGGATCACCAGCTCGGCAAGGGCGTCGGTCGCGTGCCGCTGGACGACGCGGACCGAGCGCTCATCGAGGAGCTGGTGGAGGGCTACGTCGCTCGCTTTGGTGGGAATGTGGTCGAGATCCTGTCTGATCCCGTGATGAAACTGGTGCCCCTGTCCTTGCGCCCTTACGGGAGGTTGTACGCCTATTGAGGTCGCTGCCAGCCACCAGGGACAGTCTGCGATCTCTGAAAGGAGACCCTAGGATCCCGTCCGAGCCCTAATCTCTCGCGGTCGCGTGCGGCGATGAGGCCATCTTTTGATCTTCTTGGGTTTGCAGGGCCAGCTTTCCCCGCAACTGAGCGTTGGGTTTGGCATAGTGTCTCACGTCCAAGTATCCGCGTGTGTAGATGGCGTGTGCCGGACAGTGATTGTAGCAGGCCTGGCATCCGTAGCACTGTCCCTCGTCGAAGGCTGGCACGCGGAAACCTTTCCCGGTCGCCAGCTCATCCAGCACCTTCAGGACTTTCCCGCTGAAGCTGCCATAGGTGTTGAGCACAAAGGCGGGCTTCTCGTCCTGGGGGGCAGCCCTTAGCAGGCGCCCTACGCGATCACGCTAGATGTTAAGCCTGTACTTTAGTGGATCGGCGTTGTCGTTTCAAGGTGTAGGCAGGCGGCGCATACAAGACCTGAAGCACGGCCTGCCGATCAGCCGCAAACCCGCCGTGGTAGACTGGGAAGACGATGTCGCGCGCGACGGTCACGGAGTTGCACGTGCTGGAACACGACTGGACGGTGGTTTCCGTTGGCG
>JAFGNI010000309.1 GCA_016927095.1 Anaerolineae bacterium
AAGGACACGGTCCGCGGGCGCAGTGAGCCGGTGTGGACGATCCAGATCGCCAACGAGCAGAACAATCCCCGCGAGCATCCCGGCGGCTTTGAGGATCCGACAGAGCATATCACGGCGGAGCGCTACGCTGATGCTTTCAACCGGACCTATGCGGCGATTAAGCGGGTGCTCCCGAACACGATTATCTGTCCGGGGGCTGTGGATCCCTACAACTATATGCCGCTGTGGGCGCTGGGTGGGCAGCGGTGGCGGCCCCTGGATTACTTTGAGACGATGATGGCGAAGATCAATGTGCTGGACGGCATCATCCTCCACGCGTATACGCACGGGCCGGATCCCAAGCGGGTGACGCACCTGAAGCGCTTCGGCGATGGGACAGGTCCGTTGTGGGATCACTACTACGATTTCCAGACATACCGGGTGTTCATGGAACGGATCCCGGTGCGGTGGCGGGATGTGCCGGTGTATCTGACCGAGATGAACCACATCCACCGGCCCGCGGGGGAGCACGATCAGGGGTGGATCAACGCCAACGTGGGCTGGGTGCGGGCGGTCTATGCGGAGATCGACCGCTGGAACCAGATGCCGTACGCGCAGCAGATCCGGTGCGGGTTGTTGTACCGCTGGATCGGCGATGCTTGGTCGCTGCATGACAAGAAGGAGATCCTGACCGACTTCCGACAGGCGTTGGCATCGGACTACCGCTGGCGCGCTGATGGAGATGGGCACGTCTACAGCGGGGGAGCCGGGCTGCACCTGGGGCGCAAGCAGGGCGTGGGGATCCGGGTCCGCCCGTTGGAGGAGCGGTTCCTGGTGCATCCCGACGACTTTACGGTGCTCCGGGGGATCGGCGAGAAGACGCAGGTGGCGTTGCGGGCAGCCGGCATTATGATCTTTGAGCAGCTTGCTTCGTTGAGCGCGGAGATGCTGGAGGCGCTCATCTCTGAGACAGGGCTGCGGGCGCTTCACGTTGGGACGTGGCCTGCGCAGGCGGCCTTGGCCTCCGCAGAGAAGTGGGATCAGCTGGCCGACTACCAAGCAGGGCTCGCCGGTGACTGAGGGGGTGGCCCGGGCAGTCCGATCCCAGCGGCAGGCGACAGAGGTGTGGCCGGGCGTCCGGCTGCAACGACCGGGGGGCAATGAGGTTAGGAGGATCAACCGACTCATGCAGAGCCATCGCGGTTGCCAGAGCCGCCCGGCGATCACCTGAGGGGGAACCCGTGACCGACGACGAACTTCTACAACTCATCACCCAGGCTTCTAAGAGCGGTGTCTCTCAGCTTGATCTGAGCTACAACGAGTTGACGACGCTGCCTCGCGAGATCGGGCGGCTAGAACAGCTCGTGTCGCTGGATTTGTGTGGCAACGATCTGGTGGCGCTGCCGCCGGAGATCGGCCAGTTGCGTTTCCTCACCCAGCTGGATCTGCGCCACAACCAGCTGGCAGCGCTCCCGCCGGAGTTGGGGCTCCTGACGGGCCTGTCCTCGCTGGATTTGCGGGACAACCGGTTGACGAAGCTGCCGGGGTCGATGGAGATGATGGTCAACCTGAAGACGCTGGATCTGCGGGACAACCGGATTCAGGTCTTCCCCCAGGTGATCCTGAGGCTCTTCGGATTGGAGGAGCTGCACCTCTACGGCAACCCGCTGGTCGCGCTGCCGCTGGAAATCGAGACGCTGATCCGGCTGCGGATGCTGAACCTGGGTGGCAATACTATGCCTGAGATCCCCGAGGGGGTCTGGCGCCTGGCAGGCCTGGAGCAGCTGGTGGTGGACCACACACAGGTCCGGAGCATTCCTGCCGATGTGCGCTATCTGCGCAATCTGAAGTATGTGGAGCTGCACAACAACCGGCTGGGCTCCCTACCGGGGGAACTGGGAGAGCTAAGCCGCCTGCTGACGCTGATCGCGCACCACAACAGCATCACCCATCTGCCGCCGGAGATCGGGGCGCTGCAGCGGCTTACCCGGTTGGATGTCCACCACAACCAGTTGGTCTCGCTGCCGGTGGAGATTGGGAAGCTGCGCCGGCTGGAGTCGCTGGACCTGTCGGAGAACCCGCTGTCGATCCCGCCGGAGATCCTGGCGAAAGCTGACGATCCGACGGCGATCCTCACGTACTACACGGACCACCTGGATGGGCGGAAGCACCCGCTGAATGAGGCAAAGATGGTCCTGGTGGGCCAGGGCGGGGTGGGCAAGTCGTCGCTGGTGCGGCGGCTGATCCACGGTGCGTACGATCCGCAAGAGCCGCAGACGGAGGGCATCGCCATCGAGCCCTGGCAGATCCAGGTGAACGACAACGATATGCAGCTCAACGTGTGGGATTTCGGCGGGCAGGAGATCATGCACGCCACGCACCAGTTCTTCCTGACGAAGCGGACGCTCTACTTGCTGGTGCTGGACAGCCGGCTGACGGAGGAGGAGAACCGGCTGGAGTACTGGCTGAAGATCATCCAGAGCTTTGGGAGTGACTCGCCGATTATCCTGGTGGGCAACAAGGTGGACCAGCAGCAGCTGGATCTGGACCGGCGGGGGTTGCGGGTGAAGTATCCGCAGATCCGCGCGGTGATGGAGACGTCGTGCCTCACGGGAGCAGGGGTGGATCAGCTGAAGGCCCGCATCTCCCGAGAGGTGACGCGGATGCCGCATGTGCGGGATGCGCTGTTGGCCTCGTGGTTTGAGGTGAAGCGCGAGATCGAGCAGATGGAGAAGGATTACATCCCGTACGAGAGCTATCTGGACCTGTGCCGCGAGCACGGGATCACCGACGAGCGGAGCCAGCGGACCTTGATCGGGTTTCTCCACGATCTGGGAATTGTGCTGAACTTCCAAGATGACCCCCGGCTGGAGGACACCAATATCCTCAACCCGCGGTGGGTCACAAACGGGGTCTACCGCATCCTCAACGACGAGCGGTTGCGCGAACGCCACGGGCGCCTGGATCGGGCCGACCTCGACCAGATTCTGGATCCGACGACGTATCCGCACTTCAAGCATCAGTTCATCCTGGACATGATGCGCAAGTTTGAGTTGTGCTTTCCATTCCAGGGGGGCAACGAGCAGCAGTTCTTGGTACCGGATCTTCTGAGTAAGGAGGCGCCGGTCTCGGGGCACTGGCAGGATGCGCTGGCGTTCCAGTATCACTACAATGTGTTGCCGGGGAGCGTGCTATCGCGGTTCATCGTGCGGATGCATCCTTACTTGTATGAGGATATCTACTGGCGGAACGGGGCGCTGGTTGCCGACCAGGCCAACGTCGCGTTGGTGCAGGCAGACAAGGAAGAGCGGCGGGTGTCGATCTGGGTGCGGGGCCCGGAACGGGGGCGGCGGGCGCTGCTGAGCATCATCCGGTTCCACTTCGAGGTAATCCACAGCTCGATACCGGGCATTCACGTAGAGGAGAAGGTGCCGCTGCCGGACCATCCTGAGATTGTGGTGGACTACCAGTATCTGCTGGACCTGGAGGCAATGGGGGAAAAGCGTTTCGTGCCGGCAGGCTTGCGGCAGCGGGTGGAGGTGCGAGCGCTGTTGGACGGGGTGGATCTGGCCCGGGAGCAGGAGGCGCCGGTGCGGCTGCGGCGGATCCTGGTGGAGCGGTTCAACACCGAGGAGCTGCGGACCTTGTGCTACGACCTGGGCGTGAGTTTCGACGAGCTGGGCGGCACGAACCGGGCAGGGAAGGCGCGGGAGTTGGTGGCGTACCTGGCACGGCGGGAGCGGCTGGGGGACTTGTTGCGGACGGGGAAGCAGCTGAGGTCGGACATCGACTGGGGTGTCGTGCCGGCGGGTTGGGCGTAGGAGGGTTCAGCCGCCGTCGCTGATGCGGAGGACCTTGGCGCCACGGATGTTGCCGGAACGGAGCTCTTGGAGGGCCACATTGGCCTGGTCCAGCGCGTATTCCTGTACCGTTGGGTGAAGGGGGATCTCGGCTGCGAGCGCCAGTAAGTCCTTCACGTCGGCGCGCGTCACATTGGCGACGCTCTTGATCTCCCGTTCCATCCACAGATGTTGCCCGTAGTCCAAGTTGCCTAGATAGTCCTGATCCCCGGCCTCTTTCCGAATGGCGTTGATGACCAACCGTCCCCCCGGCCTGAGATTGGCCAAAGCCTCGACGACAGGCTTCCAAGCGGGCGTCGTGTCGATGATAGCGTCCAGCTTGACGGGAGCGCGGGCCTCGGTCTCGCCGGTCCACCGGGCTCCCAGTTCCTCGGCGAAGGTGCGTTCATCAGGATTGCGAGCGAAGACATAGATGTCGCTATGGGGGTATTTGTGCAGCGCGGCCTGTAGGACGAGGTGACCTGATGCGCCGAAGCCCGTGAGCCCCAAGGCCTGGCCATCATCAAGTTGGCAGAGGCGCAGGGCGCGGTAGCCGACGGCGCCGGCGCAGAGGAGGGGTGCGGCCTCGGCGTCGGAGAAGACCTCCGGGATCGGGTAGGCGAACTCAGCGGGGACGGTCATATACTCAGCGTAGCCGCCGTGGGCATCACGCCCCGTGGCACGGAAGTCAGGGCAGAGGTTCTCCTGACCACTGGCGCAGTAGTGGCAACGACCGCACGCTGAGAAGATCCAGGCCACGCCGACGCGATTTCCTATGGCATACCGGTCTACCTGATCGCCTTTGCCGGTCACGATACCCACGACCTGATGGCCCGGGATGATGGGGAACGTCGCCGGCGGTGTGCGCCCTTCGATCTCGTCTAGCTCTGTGTGGCAGACGCCACACACCAACACGCGGATCTGTAACTCGTGGGGGGCGGGGTCGGGGTCTGGGAGCTCGGTGCAGCGCAAGGGTGTGGCGTTCTGTGCTAGGTCGGTGGTTGTCTCCAGGACCATCGCTTTCATGGGTCTACCTCCTCGGCTCGTGACTAAGTATAACATAGTATCTCGCTTCCGTTGGATGCGATGGGCGAGGGCGTTGAATCTCAGTCTACGAATAAGCACCGTGCGTGGGACTGGACCGCGGCGCCCAAGGGCTTTCCGAAGGCCTTGGGCGCTTTGAGCGCAGCACGGTTGTGGGGCGGTGGCGCCGGGTCGGACAGGGCGGTTTGCGAACGGCAGCGCCCAAGGGCCTTCCCGGGGCCTTGGGCGCTCGGGCCGAAGCCGTTGGGTGCGGACGGGCTTGGGTGCAGCTGTGTAGGCTGCCTGCACGTGTCAGCTGCGAGACGAGATGCGATCGCCCTGTTCCATTGACTTAGGCGGCGCTTACGGTATAATACGTCGGCGTTGTCAGGACGAGTTGATTTCATACTCCACTTCACAATCCGCCGCGGGTGACCGCGCGCTTTTCGTGTATGGGGCCTGTGCGACGGTCGAAGTGTACGGTAGACGTGGACGGAAAAAAGGAGAGTCAGTATGCCAAAACGAACTTATCAGCCCAAGAAGCGCCGGCGGATGCGCAAGCATGGATTCCGCGCTCGGATGCAGACGAAGGGGGGGCGCAAGGTGCTCAAGCGTCGCCGCACCCATGGCAGGCACAAGTTGATAGCCGTGGAGCTCGGCGGCAGCAAGCGCATCAACTGGAAGGAGTCCGCTCAGCGACCGCGACGGAGCAAGTGATGGCGTCGCAGGAGCTGTTGGGCGAATGGCTCTGCAGACTCATAAGGGCACGTGACGTCGAAGCGTAGTCTTTGGACCAAGGAGATGCGCCTACGCCGTCCCGAAGACTTCCGAAGAGTCTGGTCAGAAGGGCGGTCGTGGGCGCATCCCCTATTCATACTGTGGGGAAGGCCCAACGCACTGAGCCACACGCGAGTTGGGATCACGGCGAGTCGCAAGGTGGGCGGGGCTGTCGCTCGGAATCGCGCTAGACGTCTGCTACGTGAGGCCGCACGTCACCTCTATTCAGATACAGCCGACGGATGGGACATCGTGTTGGTTGCTCGTTCAATGATTCTGGATGCCTCGGAAGGACAGGTAGAGGCGGGGCTCAAGCTGGCGCTTGACAGGGCGCAGTTGCTGCGAGCGCAGTCACCCTTCCTCGGCGCCTCTGCGTCACAGCCGGAAGTCTGAGATGAGACGCTTGGTCTTGGCGCTACTCCGCTTTTATCAACGTTATGTCTCGCCAGCTCTTCCCCCTTCTTGTCGCTTCACGCCAACGTGTTCGCAGTACACCTATGAAGCGATTGACCGCTATGGCGTGTTCAAAGGAGGGTGGTTGGGAATCAAGCGCATCGTGCGGTGCAATCCCTTCAATCCGGGCGGCTATGATCCTGTCCCATAGCCAGTCAGTTTCTCACGGGAGCGCCTCTGTCTGAGAGCGAACTCGTCCTTTGTTGTAGGAGGAAGAATGTCGAATTGGCGGAACCTTGTCGACCGCTTAAAGGTTGACAGATATGTAGCTCCAGGTCTCCGGCCCAGAAGGCTGCTGCTGGGTGTTGTGGTGTTGGTCTTGGCGCTCTCTGGATGCGGAGGTGGCGGTTTGCGGCATGAGAGCTGGCCCGGTCTGATCGCGGTCGGTGAGGCGCTTTACGCGGCGAATCTTGAGCATATTGAGGCGCTCAATGCCGATACCGGCAAAGTGTACTGGAGCTTCCCCGATACGGATCAGCGCAATTCGACACCCTTCTATTCGACCCCGGTCTTGGCCCCTGATTTCGGCGAGAACGGCCTGCTGTTGGTTGCCGGCTTCAAGGATCAGACGGTCTACGGACTGGCGCTTGGGTCTTCCGTAGCCGAGCGCCCTGACGAACTGTGGCGCTTCGCAGGAGCGGGTGGGCAGTACGTCGGCACAGGGACCGTAGCCGGCGACCTGTTCATCATCGGCAACGGCGACGGCAAGGTCTATGCCTTGCGCCTTCAGGACGGGTCTCTGGCGTGGGACTTCGCCACGCAGGATCGCGTATGGGCCACCCCCGTTGTGGTCGAGGACACGGTCTACGTCGCGTCTCTGGATCATCACCTGTACGCGTTGGATGTCGAGAGCGGCGCCGAACGCTGGCGGTTCGAGGCCAGTGGGGCAATTTCCGCGACGCCAGTCTTGGCCCGTGGTGATCTGTGGGTCGGTGACTTCACCTCGACCCTCTATCAGATCGATCTGGAGACCCAGGACGCCGTCTGGACGTTTGAGGCGAACGACTGGCTCTGGGCCTCGCCGCTCCTTGACGGGGATACTCTCTACTTCGCCGACGTGGGTGGTGATGTCTATGCGCTTGACGTTGTGGCGCGCACGATGGTCTGGGATTCCCCGGTCTCGCTGGATGACATCCTCCATAGCCAGCCCGCGCTCAACGAAGATGGCAGTCTGTTGTACGTCGCCGGATACGAAAAGGGAACCGTCCACGCCATCGACGTGGCGTCGGGAACGGAGCGCCAGAGCTGGGGAACGAATATCGAGGATCCGGGGCGCCTTCCCGGCGACCTTGTAACTGATGGAAAGCGGCTCTATACTATGCCAATCCTGGTCCAAGAGCGCGTTCAGGCGTTCGATCTGACGACTGGTGAACTGCTGTGGTCTGCGCCGCAGGTAGAGGAGTAAGCGCCTATGTTTGATGCTGTTCTGATTGAGCCCATTATCAACCTCTTGCTGCTTTTCTACCGTTTCCTGGGTCGCGAGACGATTGTCGCCGTCGCGATGGTGACGCTGCTGACAAGATTGGTGCTGACGCCACTTCAGCTCAAACAGCAGAAGAGCACCCAGCGACAGCAGGATCTTCGCCCCAAGCTGGAGGAGCTTCAGAAGAAGTACAAGGATGATCGGGAGAAGTTGGCCCAGGAGCAGATGAAGCTTTACAGGGAGGCCGGCATCAACCCGGTTGGCGGTTGTCTGACGCTGGTGATACAGCTACCGCTGATGATTGGCCTGTACCAGGCGATCATCCGTGTTCTTGCGTCAACACCTTTGCAGTTGCTGGCCTTGCCCAATGACATCTACAGCTGGATCCCTGGTATGAGCAGCCTGATTCCACTGAAGAGCCAGTTCCTGTGGTTGGATCTTTCGCTGCCTGATCCCTTCTATATCATGCCGATCCTGGTGGTCGTTACGTCCTGGTACTACCAGAAGCTGCTGACACCCCCAGCCACCGATGCGCAGTCGGAAGCTATGGCCAAGCAGATGCAGATCATGATGCCCTTGATGACCGGGTTCTTTGCAGCGACCTACGCCTCGGGTCTGGCGATCTACTTCCTGATCTCGAACCTAGTCGGCATTCTGCAGTACGTCCTCTTCCGCAACCAGTACGCGCCTGCGGGGGCGGCTTCGGACAAGGCTAGCGAACCGCCGCGCAAGGCTGCGAGCAAAGCACCGAAACGAGCTGTCTCCAAGAGCTGATCGGGCAGTAGTCT
>JAFGNI010000310.1 GCA_016927095.1 Anaerolineae bacterium
CGCTGTGACGGGCACGGGTGGTGCGGCGGCTCCCTGCGGCGCCATCGCCACCCATCGTGGCGAGCAGCAGGTGGCAGTGCTGCTCTACAACAGCGTTGACGCGATCAACGCCGGTGGCAACAGCCCGGTCACCCTCACGCTGCGGAATCTGCCTTTTCGTCGGGCGATGCTGTGTACCTTCCAGATCCCCGCACCCTCGGAAGCGGCGGGTATGGACACGGACCCATTCGCCGTGTGGGACCGGATGGGGGCACCGGATCGCCCGACACCCGATCAATTCGCCCGTATGCGGCATCATCAGGAGCTGATGATGGTCGATTCGCCACGCGAGGTGGAGATCCCGAACGATACCCTTAGCCTCAATCTCACGATGGACCTCCCAAGCGTGGTATTGGTGCTACTCACCGTGGATCCTGGGACGCCCCCCGAGCGCGTTGTGGATGTTCGCGCTGAGCGCTATGAGGGCCTGGACGGCCATGCCAAGGTGTTGCTCACGTGGACAGGAACCGGGTCGCGCACGCTGCGAACCTACGAGATCCTGGCTGCCCGCACCATCGATGGCCCGGTCGAACGCATCAATGTGGTCGACCAACTCGACACCGCCTTCCTGCATAGCCTCGATCCGGCATATCGCGTATACTGGGTCCGGGCAATTGACTTCTGGAACCGGGGCAGCGATCTCTCTGATCCCGTCCACATCACTGACTGAAGGAGATACGATGACAACGTTCAACGGATTGGGAATGCACATGGGCAATCTGTCCATGCTATCCAACGCGCAGACGCGCTCCATCAGCCCAGAGAACTTCGCCGGGGAGAAGGGACGCGCAGGCATGGCCATCGGCGGCACGGGAGCGCGCTGCGCTCGCGACCTCGGGCAAGGCTGGAAGATCTCCCCCTCGGTGGTGATCGACGCCGGGGACACGTTCTTGCTCGCCGACATCGACGGGCCCGGCGCTATTCAGCAGATCTGGATGACCCCCACCGGAAATTGGCGCTTCAGCATTCTGCGTATCTATTGGGACGGCCAGGACCAGCCCTCGGTCGAGTGTCCCGTCGGTGACTTCTTCGCCATGGGATGGGGTGAGTATGCTCAGCTCTCATCATTAGCCGTATGCGTCAACCCCGGCAGCGCCTTCAACAGCTACTGGGAGATGCCCTTTCGCAAGCACTGCCGCATAACGCTGACCAATATCGCCGACGATCCGATGGTCCTCTACTACCAGATCAACTACACCCTCACCGACGTCCCCCAGGACTGCGCCTATTTCCATGCCCAGTTCAGACGTGTCAACCCCCTGCCCTACAAGAGCGTCTATACGATCCTCGAAGGCGTCCGAGGTCACGGACACTATGTTGGCACCTATATGGCCTGGGGCGTGAACAACACCGGCTGGTGGGGCGAAGGCGAGATCAAGTTCTTCCTGGATGGTGACAACGATTACCCTACGATCTGCGGCACCGGCACCGAGGACTACTTCTGTGGCTCATACAACTTCGAGAACAAGGTCCTGCACCAGTACCAGCCGTTCACGACGCCATACGCGGGCCTTCACCAGGTCATCAGGCCCGATGGGGTCTATCGCTCCCAACAGCGCTTCGGTATGTATCGCTGGCACATCGCTGACCCGGTACGGTTCCAGCAGGACCTCCGCGTCACCATCCAAGCACTCGGATGGTCATCCGGCGGACGCTATCTGCCACTGCAGGATGACATCGCGTCGGTCGCTTACTGGTACCAGACGCTACCCACAGCGCCATTCCCGGACCTGCCGGCGCGCTACATGCTTGAGGTCATCTAGGCCACGAAGGAGCTGTATCTATGACCAGCCACATCCTCGTCACCGGCGCGCTTGGCTGCATCGGCTCCTGGGTCGTACGGAACCTCGTACGGCAGGGGGTCACGGTCACTGCCTTTGACCTCGATGACAACCCACACCGTATGAAACTGATCATGACCCCCGACGAGCGAGGCCGGGTCACCTTCGCACGCGGTGACATCACGGATCTCGAGTCGCTCGTGGCATTGGTGCACGACTCCGGCGTCACGGATATTATCCATCTGGCCGCGCTACAGGTGCCTGCCTGCAAGGCCAACCCCGCCCTTGGCGCGCGGGTTAACGTCGTCGGGACCGTCAACGTTTTCGAAGTGGCGCGCCGCCTGGGCCTGGATCGGGTCGTGTATGCGAGCAGTGTAGCGACGTATGGCGGCAGGGACGACTACGCCCAGTCGCTCATTCAGCCCGATGACGCCCTGATGCCCAAGACCCTCTATGGTGTCTACAAACAGGCGAATGAGGCTACCGCCCGTATCTACTGGTCGGATTGGGGCGTCAGCAGCATAGGGCTCCGCCCCTACGTACTCTATGGGCCCGGTCGAGATCAGGGCATGACCTCGGCCCCGACCAAGGCCATGCTCGCCGCTGCCGCCGGCCTGCCGTACCGCATTACCTATGGGGGCCGAAGCGGGATGCAGTATACCGATGACGTTGCCAACCTTTTCATCCAGGTGGCTGCAGCCCCCTTCGAGGGCGCTGCAGTCTTAAACATCAGGGGCTCCGTGGTAGACATGTCGGAGGTCGTTAGCGCGATTGAGGCCGCCGAACCGCGAGCCAGCGGCTCGATCACCTACGACCCGACGCCTTTGCCCTTCCCGGATGGTCAGGATGATTCACAGCTCTCGTCGCTGCTTGGCCCAATACCCTATACGCCGCTCCACGACGGCGTGGCCGAAACGATCGCCGCCTTCAAGGAAGCGCTGGCTGCCGGCTTGCTCACTACCGCCGATATCTGACACATAGGAGAGATCCCCATGAAACTACTGCTCTTCCGGTCATCCGACGGCCCTGCCGTCGGTATCAAGACAGATCAGGGCGTACTTGACGTGCGCGCAGCAGCACTGGCCCGCGGCAGGGACGATGTGCCGACCACACCAGGTGCCGTCTTTTCGCTGGGCCTTGACGCGCTGCCCTCACTGACCAGCCTACTCAACGAGCCCGGGGTCGGCGCTCAGGACGCAGTCTGGCTGCTCAACGAGGCGGAACTCCAGCTTGAGCCCTGCGTGCACTACCCCGAAAAGATCCTCTGTGTTGGCCTGAACTACCGTCGCCACGCGGCGGAGTCCGGCGCCAAGGTGCCCGACGTGCCCGTGTTGTTCTCGAAATTCAACAACACCCTGGCGGCCCACGGTGAGGCCATCCCGTTGTCCGCGCACGCGAGCGAGTATGACTACGAGGTCGAGTTGGCTGTCGTCATCGGCAAGACAGCGAACGATGTGCCCACGGATCAAGCCCTGGGCTATGTCCTGGGATACTGCAACGCCAATGACATCAGCGCGCGTGATCTGCAGATGCGCACTCCCCAGTGGCTTCTGGGAAAAACCATGGATAAGTTCTGTCCGATCGGTCCTTACCTGGTCACCGCAGATGAGGTGGGGGATCCTCAGACGCTCACTACACGCAGTTGGCTCAATGGCGAGCTGCGGCAGAACTCCAACACTGCGGATATGGTCTTCAGTGTCGCAGAGATCATCAGCTACTTCAGCCGCTATATGACCCTCAGACCGGGCGATGTGATTCTCACCGGTACGCCCGAGGGTGTCATCCTGGGTATGAAGGACAAGGTCTGGATGAAACCCGGCGACACCATCAGCATCGAGGTCTCGGGCCTGGGCACGTTGACCAACCCGTTGGTCAAGCAAAGCTAGTGTCGGGCCCCCCATCAATATGCACGACAAGGAGCCAATCCATGTCAGACAAGGCCGTGGAACGCTGGGATGTCTTTGAGCTACCACTCACCGGGCCCGCCGAGGGCAACCCCTTCCTCGATGTCGCCCTCACCGCGACGTTCTCGCACCAGCACCGCTCCGTGGAGGTCGAGGGCTTCTACGATGGTGGAACCACCTACAAAGTGCGCTTTATGCCCGATGCGGTCGGTACGTGGCGCTACGCCACGCACAGTAACGCCCCGGCACTGGATGGCAAGGACGGCACCTTCAACTGCACACCCGCGCACGGAAATAACCACGGTCCAGTCCGTGTCCACAGGACCTACCATTTCGTCTACGAGGACGGCACGCCGCATTTCTCGTTTGGGACGACTTGTTATGCTTGGCCCCACCAGGGACGTACCCGCGAAGAGCAGACTCTGGAGACGCTGCGTAGCGCGCCCTTCAACAAGATGCGGATGTGCGTCTTCCCCAAGGACTATGTCTTCAGTCGCAACGAACCTGAGTACCACGCGTTCGAGCGTCGCGAGGATGGCAGTTTCGACTTTGAGCGCTTCGATCCCGCCTTCTTCCGCCACTTCGAGGGGCGCGTCGGCGACCTGAGAGATCTTGGAATCGAGGCCGATCTTATCCTCTTCCATCCCTATGACCGCTGGGGCTACAGCGCGATGCCGCCTGAGGTCGACGACCGCTACCTACGGTACCTGACCGCCCGCCTGGCGGCCTACCGCAACGTCTGGTGGTCGATGGCCAACGAATACGACTTGATGACCGCCAAGACGATGCAGGACTGGGACCGGTTCTTCAGGGTCGTGCAGTCCTGCGACCCCTACCAGCACCCGCGTTCTATCCACAACTGCCGCGCCTTCTATGATCACGGCAAACCGTGGGTCACGCATTGTAGCATCCAGCGCGCCAACCTGGAGGACGTCAGCCTCTGGCGTGAGCAGTACGGCAAACCGGTCGTGGTGGACGAGTGCCAGTACGAGGGCAATATCCAACATAACTGGGGTAACATCACCGCGCAGGAACTGACGCATCGCTTCTGGGAGGGCAGTGCTCGAGGCGGGTACGTCGGCCACGGCGAGACCTACCTCCATCCGGAAGACATCCTCTGGTGGTCCAAAGGAGGGATCCTCCACGGGCAGAGCCCGGCACGGATTGCCTTTCTGCGCGCTATCATGGAAGAAGGCCCCGCGATCGATCCCTTCCGGGCAAACTGGGATCTCACCCAGGGTGGCGACGACACCTATCGCCTGATCTACCTGGGCCGCCACCGCCCGGCGATCAAACCGGTTACGCTGCCTGAAAATCGGCACTACACGGTGGAGGTCATCGATACCTGGGACATGACGATCACCCCCCTTGAGGGCACGTTCTCGGGATCCTGCCAGATCCCCCTGCCGGGTAAGCCCTACCTCGCACTCAGAATTCGCTGCACTGGCAGCGACTGAGGATCTCCCGATGCACTTTACCGAGTTCGCACACGCGGTCCGCAGCAACGTTGCACAGGTCATCGTGGGGAAGTCCGACGTGGTCGATCTGCTGTTGGTCTCGCTCCTGGTCGAGGGCCACGTTTTGCTGGAGGACGTTCCGGGCATCGGCAAGACGACCCTGGCCAAGGCCCTCGCGCGCAGCCTCGCTTGCTCCTTCGCGCGCATCCAGTTCACGCCTGATCTTCTGCCCAGCGACGTAACCGGTATGAGTTTCTACAACCAGAAGACGCTGGATTTCGAGTTCCGCCCGGGCCCAATTCTCAGCCAGATCGTCCTTGCCGATGAGATCAACCGTGCAACGCCGCGCACCCAGTCCAGCCTCCTCGAGGCTATGCAGGAGCAGCAGATCACCGTGGACGGCGTCACCTACCGGCTACCCCGACCTTTCCTCGTCATTGCCACCCAGAACCCCATCGAGCTTGAGGGGACCTTCCCGTTACCCGAGGCCCAGATGGACCGCTTCCTCATGCAGGTTGCGCTGGGATATCCCTCTCTCGAAGAGGAGGAGGAGCTCCTGCTGCGCTACCAGCAGCACGATCCACTGGATGGCCTGGCACCGGTCATTACGACCGATGCCGTTGCCGGGCTGCAGGATCAGGTCCGGCAAGTCCACGTCAGCGACGATGTGCGTCACTACATCCTTGAGGTGGTCCGCACCACGCGGGAGCATGCATCCGTTTCCCTGGGGGTGTCTCCCCGCGGCTCGCTGGCGCTCTTCCGCGCCTCGCAGGCCTTCGCTGCGATCAAGGGACGTGATTTTGTCGTGCCCAGCGATGTACAGACGCTCTGCCCTCCCGTCCTCACACACAGAGTACACATTAGCCCGCAGGTCAGGCTACGTGGCAGAACACCTAGGCAGGTCGTCGAGGAAATCATCGAGGCCGTTCCCGTCCCAGTGGTCGGATAGCATTCCGTGACATCGCCGGACCCAACAGCGGAAGCGCGAAGGCGCACAATTCATACGGCACCTGCGCCTTACGAGTTCGCGCTGATAGAGGAGACCAACAGCGCCAAGCCTTGGGCCGTGGCGGCGCTCTTCCTGGCGTTTCTCGGGCTGCTCCTCCAAAGTCGCGCTCTGCTCGCCGCGGCGTCAATGCTCGGGACGAGTCTACTCACGGCATGGATCTGGGCCAAGCTTAGCTTCCACGGGCTTCAGTACGAGCGGGACTTCTGTGATGCCGATGGGCAGCGAGGTTACGGAACCGAGATACGCGCTTTCCTCGGTGAGACGGTGACCCTGACCCTTAGGGTGCGCAATCGCAAGCTGCTTCCGCTCAGCTGGCTGCGCTCCATCGACATCTTTCCTGCAGACCTCCCTGTAGAAGGCGCCAACGTGATCTTCAACCGCGGCACACATCAGGGGGAGCTATCAGCCTTCTGGAGGCCCGGGGCCTATGAGACGCTCGAGCGCGACTTCACCATCCATTGCACGGAACGCGGGTACGCCTCCTTCGGACCTGTCACATTGTCCACGGGCGACGGGTTCGGGTGGTTCGAGCGCCGGGCGAGGCTTCGCGGGGAGCACCGGCTGATCATCTATCCGCGGCTCTACACCCCTGAGGCTCTTGGGCTGCCCGCCAAGAACCCGTTCGGCGACCGAGTTTCGGAGCAGCGTCTCTTCGAGGATCCCCTCCGCACTGCCGGAGTACGCGACTGGCACCCCGGCGATAGATTGAGCCGCGTCCACTGGCGCGCGTCGGCAAAGCAGCAACACCTCCTCAGCCGTGTCTATGAACCGAGCGAAGACCCCCAGATCCAGATCGTACTCAACGTCGCAACGCTCGAACGACACTGGGAAGGTGTCTTCACCGAGAAGCACGAACAGGCGATAAGTGTTGCCGCGACCCTCGCCTACCTGGCTAACGGGATGCGCATGCCGGTCGGCCTGCTGGCAAACTGCTATCTGCCTGGAAGCGACCAGGTCATACGCCTCTTGCCCGGGCGTAGCCAAGCGCAGTTGATGAACATCCTGGAGGCGCTGGCCGCTGCCACACCCTATGCCAGCCAGCCTCTGGAAGACTTCGTGATGCGATGGGCACCGGGCTTGCCGTGGGGGGCCACGATCGCCTTGGTCACAGTCGTTACGTATCCTGGGCTGTGGGAGGCTTTGCGCGAGCTTGCCCTGGCAGGCCGCA
>JAFGNI010000311.1 GCA_016927095.1 Anaerolineae bacterium
GATCAGTTTCGCAGCGGACTCGGTCACATAGGGGACATCCGCTGTGTGGACGTAGACCTCATCGAACTGCCCGTTGCCTGCCGTGTGGTCGCGGTGACCGTGCGTGTTGACCACCCATAGGGGCAGGTCCGTTAGGGTGGCTACATGGGCCTTCAGATCCCCCTCACCCCAGCCGGTATCGATCAGCAGCGCGTGGCCCTCGCCGGCAACGAGGTAGACGACGCCGCCCCGTGGATCCACGATGTGCCATGTTTTAGGGGCTACAGCCGTTGTCTCGAATGTATCGGACATTCTAGGTCTCCCTTCGTTGAGGTCACCGTTGTCTACCAAGGTTAGTCCCGCCGTAGCCTTTGGGCAAGCGCGCGATAAAACTAAGCGTGTGAAACACCTGTCGCCGCTGCCGTCTGCTATGGGATGATATGGTCCTCACCTTCTTCCCAAAGCATATCCGGGTTGTAAGGAGGCAGACCATCGGGCCGCTGCGGTTTTCATGAGGGTACTGTTGACCACTAGTGGTCAGTCAAGTTGGTTCGTAGTAACCGCTTCAGCGGTTCTGTAGGCGCCGATAAGGCACCGGAACGACTGAAGTCGTTACTACAAACCCCAAACATCAGCTTAAGTGTGCACTAGCCTGTCACCACGTTCAAGCTATCAACCTGAATATACGGGTACACACCGTCGTGACAGAGAACGCCACTCACAGCCTCAGCTTCTGAGCTGATGGCGATGATCCGGTTCAGGGCATCAAAGACATTGCCGGTTACCATAATGTCCCTGACCAGTCCCACGATTTCGCCGTTCTCGATCTTGTAGCCGACGCGAACGCCTATCGAGAAATCGCCGCTGACGGGATTTCCTTGCCCCAGACCCATCACGTAGCAGACCAACAGGCCCTCAGGTGTGTTCTTGACGATATCTGCATAGGGCGTAGCGCCCGGCCGGATGGTGAGGTTTGTCGTGTCACGCCCTTCACCGTGTCCGGTGCTCTGCGCACCGGCTCTGCCCGCTGCGTCGAGGTCGTAGAGGAAGTTTCGCACAACGCCGTTTTCGATGAGAGGTAGGACCTGTCTTGGCACGCCCTCGTCGTCATACGTGCTGCTGCGCGATGCGTAGTCTATGAATGGGTCGTCGGTGAGCGAGAAACGCGCATCGGTGATCTGCCGGCCTATCTTACTGCCCAGCGATGAATACTCGGTTAGGACGTGCTTGCCGTCCAAGCCAAGGCGCAGCGGTAGCAGCACCACATCCATCGCGATAGGGGCGAATATCACCGGCATAGGGCCAGATCGGATGGTGGCGTCGTTTTCGGCGTTGTGCAACATCTCGACAGTTCTATTGGCGATAGCGATGTGGTCCATCGCTCGCCGTCTGCTACTCTGTCCATACCACGCCTCGAACATTTGGTGGTTGCGCATCCGCAACCCTAGTCCCCACTGCAAGAAGGATGTGCTCTGAGCGGTGAAACTCGCGCCACTGGAATTGGCAAACGCCTTGTTTTCCACACTCTTACGAATGCCGCCTCTGAACGCAAGGGAGGGGTTGTAGGCCTTGATCACCGCCTGCATCTCACGTCCTGTTCGGATCATCTCTGCCTTGGTGAGCGCGACCACTGCTTCGTCATAGACCTTGACGTCCCTTCCTGGCCGGTAGCCTGGAAATCCATAGTGGCACGCTTGACCGAATTCGGCCACCTCCATGGCGCGGGCCACGATCCCATTGGGATCGTCAATGTCGGTCCCACGGGACGTGCCCACCTTGCCATCCAGCACGAGTCTGACACTGATCTCCGTGCTTTGTGAGGTTTCAGCTGACTTGAGCACGTCGTTCTCAAAGAAGATCTCTGTGGTCTCTGTTTGTGCGACGAGAGCCTGAGCGCCCTGTGCACGCTGCATAGCCCTGTCGACCAACTGATTGGTGATCACGATCTGCCTCCCACAACGACGTTCTGTACCCTAACGAAGGGTCCGCCCATACCAACGGGCAATGGGAAGTGCTGGTCGTACCCACACATGCCGCCCGGTCCCCATACTACGCGGTCACTTAGCATATCGATTTCCATCAGTGTCTCGAAAGCGTTGCCGCTCATCACCACATCCCTGACCATCTCGGCGATTTGGCCATTCCGGATCATATAACCATACGCCGCGCTGAAGGTGAAGGAGCCCTGCGAGGTGGCTCCGCCGATATTGTCCACCGCGTAGACGCCCAACTTAATGTCCCTGATCATATCCTCAAAGGATGCTGTGCCTTTGTCAATGTAGGTATTGGACATACGTGTGATGGGCGGAAGGTGATAACCTACAGCTCGCGCACTGCCGGTTGGCTGTTCATTCATGCTGGCTGCGGACTCGCGAGAGTGGAGACGTCCTGCCAGAATCCCATCACGGATCAGATAGGTTTTCTGTGTGGGGACACCCTCGTTGTCATACTTGCGTGTGCCGCGTTGGCCGGGCAGCGTCCCATCGTCGATGACATTCAGGATGTCCGAGCCGATCCGTCTGCCCAACTGCATGAACTGCCTTAGCTGCTCGTTCTGATGGATATGATCCGCTTCACTTAGGTGCCCAAAGGCTTCGTGTATGAACGAGCCGGCAAACTCGGGGTTTAGAATCACCGTGTAAGTGCCACCGGCGACCGGCGGCGCATCCAATAAGTCCACTGCGCGCCGGGCAATAGCTTCCGCTTCGCCTTGGAAGCCTTCGACCACCTGGAAACCTATGACACCGCCCAGATACGCAAACGCGGTCTGACCGTTTTCACCATGTCTCGCGTTGGCCCCGATATAGGCATACACATCAGGCTGCTCATCCACGATGTAGGTGCCCTCAGAATTGGCGTACCATGTCTTCCTGAAGCTATCTTCGTAACGTATCTCGGAGGATTTTACTTTCGGGTGATAACCCAGGATGATATGGTTGTACTCTTCCAGCACCGCTTTCTTCTGAGCTAGAGAGATAGAGCGGAAGTCCCTTTCCAGTGCAACTGTGATCTCGTCGACCACCCGCTCGACGTGCGCAAAATGGCTCTTCTCTCGGCTCACCAGGCGCGCTGATTCGCATGCTTCCTCAACGCGCCGGTTGAGGTTGTTGAGGTCGTTGAACTTGGCATAGCCCCAGCCGCCTTTGACCAGCGCTCTCACAATGCCGCCGACAGTCTTGGATGTGCCGATATCTTCTAGCTCACCTTTACCCCCAAACCTAATCTGTGAGGCGGTGACGTCCTCGATGCGAATGTCGGCGAACTCTGCATCACTTGTGCGTAGAGCATCCGTCAGTCTATCTCTCATTGCGCCGGCTCCTTCAAGGGACACTGGATCTCACGGGGAATCTCAGAGAGAGGAAGCTAGTGGCCGGGAGTCCTGTCTGCAAGTATCAATTGTAGTACTGTTCGACGAGCTCTGCCACGCGAGTGCGGGAATCTCTCGATGCTGCAGCACGGTGACGCCAGCGGCTCAGCACTGAGAGATCGTGCTGGTCGGGGTCTGCCGCGACGAGGCGAGGTGGTAGGCTCCGGATGCTGACCCAGCGGCGTATGCGCGCTACATGCGCGCTACGCCTGAGGTTGTCGTCTCAAGCGTAGCGCACGCGCTTTTCTCTACTCACCAGGCAAGTGCCGCTATTTGGAGCTATCCGCTATAGGCGCGAAGCCGTAGCCCCCCGCGTAGCGGAGCTCGTGGTCCAGGAAGTCGAAGTCGGCGCCCCGCTCAACGCGGGGCTCGGGCACCAATCCGTAGCCACCGGCGTAGCGCAACTCGTGGTCCAGGAAGTCGAAGGCTGCCCCTCGTGCGGCGGCAGGTGCGGGCCCTAGGCCGTAGCCGCCGGCGTAGCGCAGCTCGTGGTCCACGAAGTCGAAGTCGGCGCCCCGGATAAGGGCTGCGGCGTTGGCCGCCCGGCCGGTGACCGCTTGGCCCAGAGCGATTTCCATTGATGGGCGGTTGGCCGCAATGGCCACCACGATGCCGACTAGCAGCAGCGCTAGAACTGCCCCTACGAAATACCGCATCTTGCCAGTTGCATATGTCAACATTTCACACCTCCACGCTTTCATCGGTCCTGTCCAACAGAGGATAACGCGCGCTAGGCGCGTCCCCCTCAGCTTCCTACGACATGGCTCTGCCCAACTGGCCTGTCCGCGCAGGGATCAGCCCGTGGGTCCGCCTTGCGTTCTATGTCCAGGATACCTGCCCGGCGGAGAGAGAACGTGCCGCTATCGTGACGAGGGCGCTAGCGCCTGAGATACCGGGTGCCTTTCGAGGCGCATGATGCCTCGCCGGCCTTGCCTGTCCGACAGGATGAAATGCGGAGCCGCTCGGTATGACAGCTGCGCTGGGCTTGGGCTTGAAGGGGCACCGTAGACGTCGTATACTGAGACTACGGTTGCGGCGCAGGTGCGCTTATCGAGTAGGAGGTCGTGTGGCCAGACTGACCGTTCGTCTGCTGGGTGCCTTCCAGGTCACGCTGGAGGGCGAACCCGTCGACGGCTTCCGCTCGGATAAGGTACGAGCGCTGCTGGCCTACCTCTGCGTCGCATCGGACGGACCTCATCGCCGCGAGAAGCTGGCCGGGCTGTTGTGGCCCGATTCGTCCGAGAGCGCTGCGCGCACCAACCTACGGCAGGCACTGGCCGATCTGCGCCAGGTGATCGGTGACGATGATGCCGCGCCGCCGTTTTTTCATATCTCCCGACAGACGATCCAGTTCAACCAAGGGAGCAATGCGTGGGTCGATGTAGCCGCCTTTGCAGCCCTCACCGCCCGACCTCGCACCATCGAGCGACTTGAGGAAGCGGTAGCCCTGTATCGTGGCGAGTTCTTGGAGGGTTTTTCGCTGCCTGACAGCCCGCCCTTCGAGGAATGGGCCCTGCTCCAGCGCGAGCAGAGCCACCGGCTGGGGATCGCAGCGCTGCACGACCTGATCGAGACCTACGCCGAGCGGGGCGATCTCGAACGCGCCCTCCAGCGGACCTGGGACGTCCTGGAGCTCGACCCCTGGCGAGAGCAGGCCCATCGGTGGGCGATGCGGTTGATGGCCCTCACCGGGCAACGGGCGGCGGCGCTGGCGCAGTACGAGACTTGTCGCGGAATGCTGGCAGAGGAGTTCGGGGTTGATCCCGCCACAGAAACAACGGCGCTGTACGAGGAGATCCGCTCTGGAGGGCTAGGCACAGCTGCACCGATCGTCGCTCCAGAGTGCGCCGCTGCTGGTGAGCTGCCGGCCTCGTTGATCCCCTTTGTGGGTCGGGAGCGGGAGCTCGAACAGGTGACCGGTCTGCTCCAAGATCCTGTCTCTCGGTTGGTGACGCTCTTCGGTCCCGGTGGGAGCGGCAAGACCCGGTTGATCGTGGAGGCGGCCCGGATTGTGGGGGAGCACTTCGCCGACGGCGTGTATTTTGTCTCCCTAGCTCCCGTGGCATCGGCTGACGCCGTGGTGCCCACCTTGGCACAAGCCCTTGGATTCTGTTTCTCGCCCGCTGAGGGCACAGTCCACCACATGCCGCGCGAACAACTGCTCACATACCTCCGCGGGAAGCAGATGCTCTTGATCCTAGACAACTTCGAGCATCTGCTCGCGGGCGCTTCTGTGGTGGCGGACATCCTCACGAAGGCGCCGGGCGTTAAGGTGGCGATCACCTCTCGGGCCAAGCTGAACCTGCGAGGAGAGCAAGTGTTTCCCTTGGTTGGGATGGAGTACCCGGCGCCGAAGGTAGGCGCGGAGCCCGTGCCGACGGGACCTGAGGATATGGCAGCTTACAGCGCGATTAGGCTCTTTCTGCAGAGCGCGCGCCAGGCGCGGCCTGACTTCGAAGCAACCGGCCGGGAACTTGGAGAGATCGCGCGGATCTGTCATCTGGTGCAGGGCATGCCGCTGGGCATCCTCCTGGCGGCGGCATGGGTGGACGTGCTGACGGTTGTGGAGATCGCTGCCGAGGTCGAGAAGAGCCTCGACTTCCTCGAGAGCGAGTGGCGGGAGGTGCCCGATCGGCAGCGCAGCCTGCGCGCCGTCTTTGATCACTCGTGGTCGCTGCTGACGGACCGGGAACGGGCAGTATTCCAGGCGCTATCCGTCTTCCGTGGGGGTTTCACCCGGGAGGCGGCGGAGGCGGTGGGCGCCTCTCTGCGCGACCTGCAGAATCTGGCCGGCAAGTCGTTCCTGCAGCAGATGCCAGCGTCAGGCCGGTACGAGGTGCACGAGCTCCTGCGCCAGTACGCGTCCGAGAGACTGACCACATCCCCCGCAGCCGAGACGGCTGCCCGCGACCGGCACAGTGCCCACTACGTCGCGGCACTGGCGCACTTCGCCGCAGACTTGACCGGCCCCCGGCAGCAGGCGGCCCTAGCCGAGGTCCAGGCGGACAGTGAGAACGCTCGCGTTGCCTGGGAGTGGGCGGTGGCACACGGACAGATCGATCGACTGGATCGCGCGATGGATGGGCTGGCCCACTTCTATCACCGGCGCGGGCGGTACCAGGAAGGGGAGGCGGCGTTCCGGACGGCGACCGAGCGATTCGCCACCGCAGGCCGGCCTGGCTCCCGAAGCGTTCAGACCCCGGCAGCGGCGGCGGACAGACTTCGCGTGTGGACGCGGGCCCTCACCTGGCAGGCTTACTTCAGCCGGGCCCTAGGCCGCCGGGAACTGGCAACGCAACTTCGCGAGCAGGCTGCGGGGCTCTTGGAACGGCCCGAGTTGGCGGACCATGAGACGCGCGCGGAACGCGCACTCCTCTATCAGCATATGGGGCGCGCTGTCTTCCTCTCTGACTACGAGCAGGCACGGCATTATCTGGAGGAAAGCCTCAATCTGTACCGGGAGCTCGGTGATGTCTGGAGCACGGCGGCTGCCCAACACTCGCTTGGCACGGCCGCCCTCTTCCGCGGGGCTTACGCCGATGCCAGGCACGCGCTGGAGGAGAGCCTCAAGCTGTCTCGGGGCCTGGATGACCAGGAGAGCATAGCGTGGAACATGGCGGATCTGACCTTCATCGCCCTATTCCAGGGCCGTTTCGAGGAGGGTCTGCGTCTTGCGCGCGACAGCCGGGCTATCACGCAGGCCTTGGGCGGTCTGGAGGGGATTGGCCTTGGGTTGCTTGCGCTGGGCGCGGCACTGCTGTATACCGGTGAACTCTCGCAGGCCCACGCGGCGCTGCAAGCCTCCCTGCGCGCCTTCAATGAGCTGGGACGTCGCGGCTGGATCACCCTTGCACACGCGGGTCTCAGCCGCACACATCTGCACCTAGGCCGGTATGACGAAGCCCGTGTCCATGCCGAGAGGGCCCTTGCGCATGCCGAGGAGACGGCTCTGCGACTTAGGGTGGGCCAAGCCCTTGTTTTGTTGGGATGGGTGGCGGTGGCGCAAGAGGCCTACGACAAGGCCCATCTGCTGCTGGAGGGAGCTATGGCTATCTTCCAAGATATCGGGGCCTCGGTCGATGTGGGTTGGGTGCATCTCCTGCTGGCGTACGCAGCGCGCGGAGAGGGTCAGGCCGACGCGATGCGGCGCACCCTGCGTGAGGCGCTCTTGGTGGCTGGCGAGACCGGGGCCGACCTGCTGATGCTATCGGCTCTGCCGGCGGCTGCGCTTCTCCTCGCTGACCAGGGTGAGTCGGAGCGGGCGGTGGCTCTGTATGCGCTCGCATCTCGCTGTGAATGGATCGCGGCGTCAAGCTGGTTCGATGATGTGGTGGGACGATCCGTGGCCGCGGCGGCAGCCTCTCTGCCGCCGGATGTGGTGGCCGTCGCCAAGTCAGAGGGCCACGCTCGCGATCTGCGCGCTTCTGCCGAGGAAATCCTGCGTGAGTTGTAGCAGGTGAAGGTGGCATTTCACAATCTTAGGGGTCTGACTAGAATCAGGAGCAGGCCCGCCTGTGGCGCAAGTGGTGCGTTGCGGCGCGGTGGTGTATCTATGGTTTCACTTGTCTAGAAGGAGCTCACGCTATGAAGGTTGGCATCTACAGCATTACGTATTTGGGTGTCTGGTACAAGGGCGAACCCATGACGCTGGAGGCGTTCATGCGCTACGCCGCTGCGGAGGGCTGGGAGGGGGTTGAGTTCGACACGAAACGTCCCCACGCGTCGCCGATGGATCTCTCCGTCGACGACCGGAAGGCGCTGCGCGACCTCGCGGGTGAGCTTTCGCTGCCCATCAGCGCCGTCTCGCCTAACTGTGACCTCTCGACGCCGGTGCCGGAGCACCGCGAGGCGATGCTCTGCTACGTCCGGGATTGCATCAAGCTGACAGCCGACCTGGGCTCGCCGCTCTGTAAGATCTTCGCGGCGTGGCGTGGCGTGATCACGCGCGACGGATTGGCCGACTACGCCTACACCCGCGAGGATCGCTACCCCGATTTCGCCGACCAGCGATGGGGCAACCTTATCGCATCTCTCAAGGAGCTGGCGCCTATCGCCGAGGATATGGGGGTCACGCTGGCGCTACAGAATCACCAGCCGGTGGTGAACGGCTATCAAGACGTGCTCTCCGTGATCGAGGCGGTGGGGTCCCCCGCCCTCAAGGCGTGCATAGACCTCCCCAACGAGGAGGAGAAGAGCGTCTCGGCCGACTGGGCGCGTCAGGTCGTCCGCGATACGGGCGATCTGCAGATGCATTCCCACTACAACGGTGAGCTCTATCGCAAGCCGTCGGGTGAGATCGCGCTGAAGCCTGAGATGCGCCAGGTCGCCTATCCTGCATACGTTGAGGCGCTGGTGGCGTCCGGCTTCGATGGCTTTATGAACTGGGAGTTCTGCCATCCGGCGATCGAGGACGGCAAGCCGGCGGGCCGGGACTACGTGCACAACATGACGCGGCTGGCTTTGGAGTATATGAAGGATCTGCGCAACAAGGCGACGCCGTGATGTGAAGGCCGGTGCGTAAGTGGAGGCTGCGTGGTCTCGGATTGGACCGCGCTGGGTCTGCGAGGCCCGTCACCACTGCAGCGCCTAAGGGCTTTTGGCCCGAGTCTGCTCGGGCTTAGGCCTTGGGCGCGGACGGAAGACTATGGGCTATGGAGAGAAGGTAGCTATTTCTGAATGGAGGAAGGCGATATGGCATTCAACGTAAAGAAGCGCGGTAAGCTGACGTACTACTATAACGGCGAACGTCCGGTGCTGTCGGCGCTGGTCACGGAGGAGCTGCCCGATGGCGATCTGAAGATCTCCTTTGCGGGATTGACCGGCGGCTACTCGGCCAAGGGCGTCCTGGGGCTCGACGAGCTGGTGACGATGGACCCGGAGCAGGAGATACCGCTAGTCTTCAAGAGCTGGGAGCTCTGGCTGCAGGAGGCCGGCATCTGCGACTCGCTGGAGGATGTAGATTTCATCGAGATCCACGCCTTTGGCTGCCAGCCCAAGTCCCCGAATCCTCTCGTGGATCCTCTGGGCTATGCGGCAGAGCTTGACCGGCTGCGAAAGGCCTACGCCGAGGCCTACCGTAGCTTTTTCGCGGAGTACCTCCCGGATAACGGTGTGCCGGCGCGGTTCACCGTGCATCTGGTGGATGTGCCCGACAAGGCAGCGTCGTACGAGTTCTACGGGACGGCGTTGTACCAGCGCGCGTTGCAGGAGTCGTAACCGATGATGGAGTTTGAAAAACTAACTGACTAACACAGAACCACCGAGCTTGCCCGACCCGCCCGGCGACTTCATCGCCGGGCGGCTCCGGCGAGCGAGCTTGGCTAAGATCAGCGGGCTATATTCTCACACTCCATAATCGGTTACGCCGAACGCACGCTCGCGTTCGCGGGTAGGTTCGTCGGTTGCCGCTTTCAGGTCTGGCTGCTTGGTGATGCCGTGTGTCTTGTGAGATTCTGCTCTGCTGGGAGGTGCCTACTTGGAGCAAGACAAGTTTGATCTGTTGCTGAAGGGCGGTCATGTGATCGATCCGGCCAATGGGATCGACGGGCCGATGGATGTTGGCATCCGCGGGGCGGTGATCGCCC
>JAFGNI010000312.1 GCA_016927095.1 Anaerolineae bacterium
GTCTGGGAAGGTGTGGATGAGACCTCACCGTGTCCCGGTCTGCTCGCCATCGTCCTCGAACCGACAGAGGCGCCGGTGAGCACAGTGCGGATTGACCTCGATGAGTCCCGCACCGGCTCGTGGAATCAGATCGATGCTGTGGAGCTTATTGGGATTCCCTGAAGCCGTGCGGATGGTGAGCCGGCGTCCCTTTCGATTGTCAGTCGCTGTGGTCTGCCAAGCGTTTGCGCAATGCCTCGGGAATCTTACCGCCTTGGCTGAGCGTGTCGATGATCTCATCCAGAGATGGGGGTGGGCCCAAGTCCTCCTCTGGGAGACCGTAGGCTGCGGTTCCGCTCTCCTGGTAGCTGCCGGCTGACCGGTCAGCGGTCGCCACAGCCGATCCCGGTCTGTCGGCTCCGTCCGCAGTTTCCCCTAGGGATAAGCCGGGCCCGATCCAGGCCAGCGCGCCGGCTGGTGCCTCCACCAGATGAACGTTCGGCGGCACCGGTGTCTCAGGTGGCGTGCTAGAGACGGCCAAGGCCGGTGTCCCAGCCAGCCCCACGACGTTGTTAGGGCGTCTCGCGCCAGCGCCCGACAGGATCATCCGGTCGGCGGCTGCGGCTGCGACTTGCTGGAGGACAACCGTGAGGGCTGGGCGGCAGATGGTCTTCGGTGGCAGGGGGCTGACGACGAGCAACCTGTCCTCTTCCATCAAGCGCAGCTCCAACCGCGAGGCCTCTCTGGCCTCGAGCCCCGCTTCCGCAAAGAGCACGGTCTCGCCTTGTCCATAGGCAAGCTCCTCGAGCAGGAGCTCCGACTGGGGGGATCCTTCATAGACTGCAAAGAGGAGATCCTCCCCGATCAAGAGGTTGATGATCTCGCGTAGACGCTCCCTGTCATCCAACTCAAGCGGGGCCGGCGCGAGATAGACAATCGCCCGCATCAGCAGGGTTGGGTCGCCCTGGTAGAAGAGGAGTGCCGGGCGTAGTCGGATCGGGAGCCTACTGAGCCCTACCGGATAGAGACGATCATCCCACGGTAGCGCGTCGACGACAGGCGGCAGTCCTGGCGGGGAGAGCTGGCGGGCCTCGGATGGTGTCAGTCCTAAGAAGGCTGCATCCATGGGCGCGCGCTCCAAAGCGGCTGCGAGTGACCAGGATCGTGATTGCCAGGCGGACAGCAGCTCCTTGGCTCGCTGTGTTCCCAAGCCACTTTCGAAGAGGAACCAGGCCCAGAGTCCGGCTTCGTTCACCTAGTCCTCGCTTGGGGTCTTCTCGAGCAGAATGGTCACGGGGCCATCGTTGACCAGAGCGACCTGCATGTGGGCGCCGAAGATGCCGGTCTGGACCGGCACACGTTCACCGGCAACCGCAGCGGCGAATCTCTCAACGAGGGGTTCAGCGACCCCGGGCGCAGCGGCAGGTACGAACGAGGGCCGGAAGCCCTTGCGCGTGTTGGCGATCAGGGTGAATTGCGACACGACAAGAACCTCGCCGCCCGTTGTCTTGACGGAGAGGTTCATGCGCTCTTCGGCATCGGAGAAGATCCTGAGGTTGGCGACCTTATGCGCCAGCCAAAGGGCCTCGGCCTCCGTATCACCCTCCGCCACACCCAGTAGGACCAGCAGTCCCGGCCCAATGGCGCCGACGACCTCGCTGTTTACAGCTACGGATGCTTCTGAGACGCGTTGTACAACCGCTCGCATAGGATTGGCCTCCCTGGAAATCGAGAAAGCGATAGAGCAAATCAGCGAATGGGCGAGTGAGCGACCGAGGATATGCGCAAGGCCCGGATCGCACTCAGTCGCCGGGTCAGCTGCCTAGCGCCACGACGAAGGCGATGGCGAGACCGCCATCGTGGCTCAGGCTTACCGACCAGGTATGCAGGCTCTGTGTCTCCGCCAGAGATCTTGCCCGACCGTGGAGGATGAGGTAGGGACGCCCGCTGCGCTCATTCAGTGTCTCAACCTCGTGCCAGGTGATACCAGCCGGGGAGAGCACTCTCACGCCAACCCCCAGGGCCTTAGAGACAGCCTCCTTTGCGGCAAAGCGCGCGGCTAGCTCGGCAGGACGCCCCCGACTGAACCGGATCTCGTCCGGGGTGTAGACGCGTTGCAGGAACCGGTCTCCGTACCGCTCTAGCAGCCGCGTGATGCGCGGGATCTCTACCAAGTCGACGCCGGTTGCCAACGCGCTCATTCTGCGGCCTCCAGTGCCGGCCCGGCAACCGCCAAGGCGTAGTGCTCGAGGTCAATCCAGCGGCAGACAGCGTCGCGAATCTGGTCCGCTGTTACGGCTTGAATCATCGCCGGGTACTGTCGCAGGTAGTCGAGACCCAACTGGTAGCGTTCGATGTTGATCAGTGACCTTGCCACGCCCTCATTGGTCTCTAGAAAGAGCGGCAGGCTTCCGGTCAGGTAGGATTTACTGTCGTTGAGCTCCTCCTCTGGAATCGGGACGTCGCACAGCGTGCGGAGTTCGTCCAAGATCAGCTCTGCTCCTTGCGAGACTGTGGCGGGATCGAAGCCGCCCACAATGCGCCACGGTCCAGGCCCACTGCCGCCCTCGAGTTTGCTGTAGACGTAGTAGGCTAGACCGTTCTGCTCTCTGACGCGTTGGCCGAGGCGCCCGTACATACCGAAGACACCCAAGACCGTGTTTGCGACGAAACAGGGGACGAAATCCTTATCCTTGCGCGAAGGACCGGGCCAGCCCAGCACGAGATTGCTCTGCGTTTTGTCATCGATCGTGATCTGAGCTTCCCTTCTTTCCGCAAGGGCGGGTACGTTCACAAGGGGGTGACGCCGGGGCTGGTCGCCATCCCAATCTCCGAAGCTCTTTTGCACGCCTTCGACCGCTCTCTCAGCTTCAATACCCCCCACGACCACGACGACCATCCCTTGAGGACTGAAATAAGCGTCGTGGAACCCGGTCAGATCCTCGCGGGAGATGGTGTCAATGGTCTCCTGATAGCCCATCAGGCTCCAGTGATAGGGGTGGGCAGGGGGATAGGCCAACTCATAGAAACGCAGCCGCGCCATGCGCCGGGTGTCGTGAGTCCGCTCCATGAGATCGGTGATGATCTCCGCGCGGACCTTCTCGACCTGACGAGCGTCGAAGGTCGGGGAGCGTAGAACATCGGCGAGGATGTCCAGCAGGTTGGGAAACGTGCTGGACAAACCCTTGGCACCAAAGGAAGAGATGTGGGATCCTGTCGCTAAGCCGAAGCCGGCGCCGACCGACTCGACCTCCTCGTAGAGCTCGACGAAGGTGCGCCGTGCCGTCCCGCGTTGCATCACGTCAGCCGTGAACCCGGCGAGCCCGAAGAGGCCTTCCGGCTCATCCTGCGCGCCGACCTCTAGGTAGCCTTGTACGACGACGGCTGGGCTGGCGAAGTTCTCCCTCACCAGGACGGTGATCCCGTTGTCGAGGACGGTCCGGTGGACATCATCGGGGCCGGGGAGGGTGCCGAGGTCAATCTGGCGAGCGCTCTGGACCGGCATCTGCTAGTCGTCCTTGTTCCGACCTACATACCATCCCGTGGTCCGGTTTCCCGGCACGAGATAGGTCTGGGCAACCCTTTGGACGTCCCCGGCAGTTACAGCCTGCAGACCGTCCAGGTAGGTCTCCAGCCAGGTATGGTCGGCGAAGATGCGCGAGAAGCCATGCCAGAAGGCTTGGTTGGAGATGCTTTCGCTGGAATAGGCGAAGAGGGCTTGGGCCTGGCGCTGGGCCTTCGCCAGTTCTGCTTCCGACACTGGGGAGTCACGCAACTGCGCAATCTCCGCCTCCATGTGGGTGCTCACCGCTTCGAGTGTGCTGTTGGGCCAGACGGTAGCGGTCAACCGGTAGAGCCCAGGGTCAATGGTCGGCATCAGGCTGCCGGCGACGTCCACAGCGTGTTCGGCCTCCACCAACGCTCCGTACAGGCGGCTTGTGTAGTTGGTGATCTGCCCCCGGCCCACGAGAAAGCCCGACGCGCCGGACAGAATGGCATTCAGCACGGTGAGCGCGTGGAAGTCAGGATGGTCTGCAGGCGGTGCATGGTAAACCAGCTCGACGTAGTCGGTCTTGCCTGCTCCTTCCACGACTACCCGTCGTTCGCCCCGTTGCGCCGGCTCGACAGCCCGGCTTTCCGGCGGGTCAGCACGTCTGCCGATGGATCCGAAGGCATGGGCAACAGCGTCGACCGTCGCCTGGGGATCGATGTCACCCGCGATGGTCAACAGGGCGTTGTTCGGTGCGTAGTAGGTCTGAACGTAGTGCTCCAGGTCGTCCCGCGTGATCGCCTGGAGATCGCAGAGGTGACCGATGGTCCCGTGCCCATAGGGGTGCACGCGGTAGGCGGCAGCTGTCACTTCTTCACTGAGGAGGAAGAGCGGCGAGTTCTCGTTGCCCTGGCGTTCGCTCACAATGATGGGTCGCTCAGCGTCCACCTCTTCCTGGGTGAACCGCGTACGTTGCATTCGATCCGACTCGATGTCGAGGGCCAGATCCAGCCGGTCGGCAGGCAGCGACTCATAGAAGGCGGTGAAATCCAGCCACGTCATGCCGTTGTAGACGCCGCCTTCCCGCGAGATCGCTTGGTCAGCCACGCCGTTAGGCCAGCGCTCCGTGCCCTTGAAGAGCATGTGCTCAACCCAGTGCGAGATCCCGGTGATGCCTGGGTGTTCATTTCGCACGCCCGCGCGGCACCAGATCCAACAACTGACCACAGGCGCTGTGTGAGCGGGCTGTACGACGACCCGCAAGCCATTGTCCAGTGTAGTTTCTAGGAATGCCACAGCAGCCGCCGGCGCCGATCTAGAGGATTTCCGCTCGATCGCGAGGGTGTTTGCATCCTTGGCCTCCGTAGCCACGACCAATGCCCGTGTACTCGAAACCGAGTTCCTGGGCTTTGACCGGATCGTAGATGTTCCGACCGTCGACCAAGAGGGGGTAGTGCATCAGCCGGGTGATGCGTTCCAGATCCAGGTTCTTGAACTCGTTCCACTCGGTAACCAGGATCAGGGCGTCGGCACCTTCGGCGACCTCATAGGCGTTTTCCATCATCTCGACATCGTCGAGAATCGCAACGGCGTTGTCCATAGCCACAGGATCGTAGGCGCGTACCAGCGCCCCTTTGCGTTGTAGGTTGCGGATGATGTCCACCGAAGGCGCATCCCGCATGTCGTCGGTGTTTGGCTTGAACGAGAGGCCCAGGACGCCGACCGTCTTGCCGCGCAGGTCACGGCCCAGGAACTTCTCCACTTTGCGCAGCGGTGCATAGCGCTGGTCGCGGTTGATGTCCATCACAGCGTGCAATAGGTGCGGGTGGCGGCCTTCCACCTCTGCCATTGAGGCGAGGGCCTTGACATCCTTCGGGAAACACGAACCACCCCAGCCGAGGCCGGCATCGAGGAAAGAGGGACCAATCCGCTTGTCGAGACCCATACCGTAGGCGACCTCCTTCACGTCGGCACCGAGGGCCTCGCAGATGTTGGCGATCTCATTGATGAACGAGATCTTCGCTGCCAGGAAGGCGTTCGATGCATACTTTACCATCTCCGCGGTGCGCAGATCGGTGATCATCAGCGTCGTGCGAAGGGGAAGATGCAGTTGGGCCACTTTTTCGGCAGCATCGCGGTTGGTCGAGCCGAGGATCACCCGGTCCGGGTTCATGAAGTCACTGATGGCCGATCCTTCGCGCAAGAACTCGGGACAGGAGACCACGTCGAAGTCTGGGACGTCCGGGCGGCGACTGCGGATGATGTCTGCCACCCAGTCACCCGTCCCAACAGGGACAGTGGATTTGTTAATGATGATCATGTAGTGATCCATCACATCGGCGATCGACTCAGCCGCCATCCGCACATAGCGAAGGTCCGCCTGACCGTCGACGTCAGAAGGCGTGCCGACGGCGATAAAGGCGAAATCTGCATCGGCTAGGGCTTCCTCATACGAGGTCGTGTACTTGAGCCGGTTGGCCCGGACGTTCCGGCGGACGAGCTCCTCAAGGCCAGGCTCGAAAATGGGCATGATGCCCTGGTTGAGATTCTTGATGCGCTGCTCGTTGATATCGACGCAGGTGACTTTGTTGCCCAGGTCGGCAAACGATGCGCCGCTGACCATGCCTACATAGCCTACGCCGATCATCGCAATGTTCTTCATCGGTTCGTGCTCCTTATCGGTGGGTGCGTCTGTCATCTCTGGACGTGTGGGTCGGGCCGGCCTGGACAGACTCTGTGATCGATGGTCTGCACTCGGGCGACCCGCACAGGATTCGGCACCGCGGGCCACCGCTTGTACCATCTTGGCGATGATACCACAGATGGCATGGCTTTCCAGTCTCTGGACGTAGGATGGCCTGATGCTATGATAGCCCTATGATCGAGACAGATACTCTCTCTGAGCTGGTCCAAGAACTGGCGACTGCGATCGTGGTGGGAAGCGGGCGTATGCAGGATGTGCTTCGCCGGTGCCACGTCGCAGGCCTTACGATTGATGCGCTTCGCCCGGCGCTCCTGGTTGCCGAACGGGAGATCATCGCGCGGAGCGCCGGACGACGTCCCGACGGGGTGACGAAGGGCGTTGCCGATCGCCTGGCGGCAGCGCTGGGCGAGATCGACGCCCTCTGGCCCGCGGACGGTGGTGCAACAGCATCCAGTCCGGGCACGATTGCAGTTGCCGGTCTGCCTGGCGAGGGTCACAGCGTAGGACGGCAGCTCTGGCGTCTGCTGCTGGCTGCCGAGGGCTATACCGTTCGCGATCTGGGTCTCCGGGCCCCTCCCATCGTCGCGCGGGAGGCTGCAGCGCTCAAGCCCGATGCCCTGGCGCTCAACCTCTTCGACGCTCGTGGTCGCGGATCCCTGCAATCATTGGTCGCGGGTCTCTTGCGGTGGGGGGCTAAGCTGCCCCTGATGCTCGGGGGACCCGGCGTCGACGAGGCGTTCGCCCAGGGGCTGGCGATAGCGGAGAGCACCGGCCCCTATTGGGGTGGCGTCTACTACTGCTCGGATGGGGAGGAGATGCTGCAGGTTCTGGAGCAAGTGGTGCTCTTCGAACCGCCCCCACAGGCACACAGCCACGAGCACGGTGTCCCTTCTCCTGCCGAGGACGCGTGCGACAGCTGCGGTGGCTGTCCTCTGGCTGGCGCGTGTAACCCTCCCATCTCAGAGGATGGCGATGGCAGAGTCTAGGGTGGGGGCGTCTTCGGGCGTGGTGCTCTCACCATCGACGCTCCGGCAGCTCCGCGGGCTTGTGGATGCGGTCGCGGCGACAGTGATCGCCGAACGTCGTGACTTCCACCGTCATGCTGAGACGGGCTGGACAGAGTTCAGGACGGCGTCTCTGATCGCCCGGCGGCTGGTAGACCTGGGCTTCACGGTGCGCGCCGGTAGAGAGGTAGTTGACAGCGAGGCACGGATGGGCGTGCCTGAGAAGGCAACGCTCGACACAACTTGGGAGCGTGCGCGGGCCCAGGGCGGTGATCAGGAGTTCCTCGAGGCGGTCCGAGGCGGCTTCACCGGCGTGGTGGCGACGCTCTCGCACGGGGAGGGCCCGACCGTTGGCCTGCGCTTCGATATCGATGCGCTGGATCTTCAAGAGACCCAGACGTCGGGCCACCGACCGGCGGCTGAGGGGTTCGCCTCAATCAACGATGGCGCTGCTCACGCCTGCGGTCACGACGCTCACGCTGCTATCGGGCTCGGTGTAGCACGCATCTTGTCGGAGATGCGGGACGCGATGCAGGGCACGGTCAAGCTGGTCTTCCAGCCGGCTGAGGAGGGCGTGCGCGGGGCAAAGGCGATGGTCGCCGCCGGCGTCGTGGATGATGTGGACGCGATGCTGGCCCTGCACGTCTACAGCGGCTGGTCTACAGGCGCGGTTGACCCCGGCAAGAGCGGCTTTCTAGCCACGGATAAGTTTGATGCCATCCTTACAGGAGAGCCGGCCCACGCGGGCGGCAGCCCGCACCTGGGTAGGAATGCACTTCTGGCAGCCGCGACCGCCGTGCTGAACTTGCACGCGATCCCGCGGCACCGCGGCGGGACCACGCGCATCAATGTGGGGCGCCTGACGGCTGGGCAGGGGCGCAACGTGATTGCCCCAACCGCGCATATTGTGATGGAGACGCGCGGCGCGACCTCGGAGCTGAATGATTATATGCGCGAATCGGCTCATCGCATTCTGGCGCATGCAGCGGCAATGTACGATTGTGAGCTCGAAATCCGGCCTATGGGGAGCGCCAAGAGTGCTGATAGTGATCCCGGCCTGGCGGCTCGCATCACGCAGGTGCTGGAATCCAGCCCAGGCTTGTCCTTGCGGACCGCCGAGACGGGGGGCGGCAGTGAGGACTACACCTATATGATGCGCCGGGTCCAGGAGCTGGGCGGGGTCGCGGCCAATATCGGCTTCGGCGCAGATATCGGCGGCTGGGGCCATCACACGGCGCAGTTCGACATCGACGAGAGCGCCCTGCCTCTCGCCGTTGAGTTCCTGGTCAAGGTGACGCTCGATCTGCAGGCCAATCCTATCGGATCGGCGCGCTGATAGGGGTGGAGCCGTCTCTTCACGAGGCGATAGCCCCGGAGCCGGCGCAACCGCGTCTGAACCACTGAATCACTGCACAGCTGACAACACTGAGAGATGCTCTAAGGGGGCGCACACGGCTATGCTGCACGCGGTTCATTACCCGCGTACGCCCCACTTCCTCCGATGGCTGCCACAGGCCGGCCTTGCCAAGTGCACCCCACCGGCAGTACACATCACTGCCTGGGCAGGTGGGGCGCACTGGCGGATCGTAAGCTCTGCGCTGACCTGCCTCCAGGCGCGCGTTGTGGCGATACACGAGCCAAATGACCCACTAGCGCAACCGGAACACCGGTGGCGCCGGAGGCCTGGGTGTGCCAGGTGGACGCTGCTGTCAGCGGCGCGGGATGCCGCGCCCAAAACCCTCGAATTGGCGGGTGATGCCGCGGCCGATGCCACGGACCTGGTCGATGATGTCGATGAAGAGATCGACCGGTCCTTTCTCCGGCAACCGCAACCGCGGCGGTCGCCATCCGCGTGGGCCCCAGTCGCGGGCACACGCGGTCAGGAGCGCGACCACAAGCAGGATGGCTAGGATACGCGGCATCTTTGTCATCTTCCCCCTCTCCTATCTCCTACCTCACTTGGTGGCGAAGGTATCGATCATCAGCTTCACGTCTCCCAGCGGATACAGAATGGGACACGTGGCGCCGCGGTCGATGTACTGCTTCACCTTGTCCCGCACTTCGGCGGGCGTGCCGGTCGCGGTGATGCGGAGGACGAGGTCGTCCGGGACGTAGACCATCGCCTTCTCGATCTGCTCCTTGGTGGCGGGCCAACCGAGGATCGACTGAATCTGACTGACGACGTCGCGGCTGACGCCGCTGGCCTTGGCGATGTGAGGCTGCTGGGCCAGGTATTGGGTCAGCAGCATTTTGGCACCACGGATGGCCTCGTCGCGATTCTCGTGGACGGAGCAGACGACCAGTTGGGGGCGGTCGAGATCATCCAGGGTGCGCCCGGCCCTCTGGGCTCCTTTTTCCAGCTGTTCCATCGCCATGTCGTTGTACTCGGGCGGTACGCAGTAGTTGAGCACAGCGCCGTCGGCGATCTCACCTGTCATCTCCATCATCTGAGGGCCGGTAGCCCCGATCATGATCTCGACGTTGCGGGGCTCCCTGCGTCCGTGGACGACATCGAGCTCGATGCCTTTGACCTGGTGGAACTCACCCTCAAAGGTCACGCGCTCCATCGCCAGCAGGCGGCGAAGCACCTCCACGGTCTCCCGCATCGCCGTCAGCGGCTTGCGCCGGTCGATGCCCACGTTCTTCGCCAGCGGGTCCCACCAGGCGCCGATTCCGCAGATGATGCGATCCGGGGCGAGGTCGTCCAGGGTGAGGAAGGTCGCGGCCAACAGACCGATGTTGCGCGTCCAGTTGTTGATCACGCCGGACCCTATCTTGATCCTCTCGGTCACCGCGGCATAGGCGGACATCGGCACGATGGCATCACGCACCAGCCGGCTCTCGGCCTGCCAGACCGCCTCGAAGCCACGCTTTTCGGCATACTGGGCGTAGGCCATTCCGTCACGAATGGGATGGGCGTCCTGCAGGTACAATGCTACCCGGGGTATCTCGTTCTGCGGCATACGGCCTCCTTGTCGTTATTGCTCTCTGGCTGGTGGTCATGGACGGTCTCGCTCGCGCCCCATAGGGCCTGATCCGCCACGCACCACGGTCTATCGGAAAAGATCCTTCTCCGCCGGACGCTGCATGTCGGTCGCGCGACCGTCGCCACGGGGCCACGTCGCGCCGCGGATGATGACCACCGGCAGGCTCTCGGCAGCCTGTCCCGAGAGCAGGCCCGCGGCTGCGGCTAGTTCGTCGGCTCTCGCGACCGTCGTAACCCTGAGGGTGTATCCAAACCGGTCGGTCTGTCCCCGGAAGTCGGCGATGGGTTGCATGCCGGCGACGCCGATGGCGAGGTTCACTGTGGCAAGACGCCAGGCACGCCCGTGGCTGTCGGTCACGATGACGGCGATGTCCGGGGGCGGACCGTCGCGCGCAGCCTTTGCCCGCAGCCCCTCGCGGATCCGCCGCGCGGAAGCGTCGGGGTCGACGGGCAACGTGAGCGCGACCTCCGCGTCCACCTCGGCGACATTCGAGCGGTCAACGCCTGCATTGGCGCAGATCCAGCCGTGGCGGGTCTCCATGATCAGCAGCCCCGGCCGCTCCCGCACGACGGCGCGGGACTCGCGCAGGATGACCTCCACCAGGCGAGGGTCCTTGCCCGTCCGGTCAGCCAATGCTAGCGCGTTCGATGAGGGCGCAACGCTGTTGAGGTTGACCAGGCAGCCCTCCGCTTTGGAGACAATCTTCTGGGTGACGACGACGACGTCGCCCTCCTCCAACCTCAGCCCCTCTCGCGCTATGCCCGTGCTAATGACCTCCGCCAAATCGTCGCCCGGGCTGATCTCCGGGATGTCTCGCAGCGCGAAGAGCGCGATCTGCGGGCGTTGATCCGGGCTCAACCTAGCTTACCCTCCAAGCCGGTGATGCGGATACCGGACCCATGGACCCTGTAACGGATGTTGATGCCAATCAGCACCGAGGTCATCGCCTCGACGGCCTTGGCGTTGACCAGGGGGCCCGCATCGATGCCGCGGGTCCCTAGGTCCTCGGACAGCTCGATGGCGATCTGCTTGGCGGTTTTGCTATCACCGCAGACGAGCACATCACAGTCGATGGGGCTATCAGGGTCGTCGAGCTGGTCCGCCGACACGTTCTGGAACGCAGCGACGACAGTGACGCCATCACCTAGGATGGCCTGCGCTTGCTCAGAGGCGGAGCCCTCAGCGGGGATGTAGACGCGGGCTACCTTGGGCGGCTTCAGCGCGACGTTGACGTTGATGAGCGGTTTGCCCTGCAGCGGCTCGACCAAGCTCTCCAACAGGGCGTTCTGTGCGCTGTAGGGGACGGTGAGCACGGCAATGTCACAGGCAGCTGCGGCTTCTGGGTTGGCCATACCGAGGATGGGACTGGCGGCGGCGAGACTTGTATCGCGCTTGACGTTGAGCTCGCCAGCGACACGCTCCGCCTTTTCTTTCTGACGCGATCCGATGATGACGGTATGGCCCGCTTGGGCCCAACGGAGGGCCAGTCCTGGTCCCTCATTGCCCGTGCCGCCCAAGACTGCGATCGTGTAACGTTGCGCCTTAGGTTGCTCCATATGGACTCCTTCAACAGGACTGTGCGTTCGGGTGGATCTTCGGTGTCTCTATGGTAGTGCAGAATGGGGAAAGGGGAAAGGGGATAGGGGACAGGGGAGAGGGGCCAAACGGCTAGGGCGCTGGGCTAAGGGGTAGAGGCGGGGTACAGCCCGAGGAGACTTCGGGCTGCCCGGCGGAGGGTGGTTAGGCCGACTGGACGGCGGCGAGCCACTCCTGGGCGGTGCGAGCCCATGTGGCTTCGGCGGCGCGGGCCAGGCCCTGCCGGCGCAGGTCAGCGCGGAGGGCTTCGTCGGTGAGGGCGCGGACGAGGGCCTGTGCTAGTCCGTCGACGTCGAGGGGATCGTGGAGGAGACCTACGGCGCCCACAGCTTCGGGGATGCTGGAGGCGCTCGAGGCCACGACAGGGGTGCCGCAGGCCATCGCCTCCAACGGCGGCAACCCGAAGCCCTCGTAGATGCTGGGGAAGGCGAAGACGCCGGCCTGGCGGTAGAGGGCGGGCAGGTCGCCGTCGTCGACGAAGCCCAACAGCCTCACGTGGGGCCGCGAGGCCGCAGCTTCCACGATGGACTCCGAGAGCCAAGCCGGGCGACCGGCGATGACCAGCGTGGCGTCCACGCGCTCGCGGACGCGATCGATGGCCTCGATCAGGCGCCGGTAGTTCTTGCGGGGCTGGACGGTGCCCACCGCCAGCACATAGGGCTCGCTGCCCAATCCGTAGGTCGCCTCAAGATGGTGACGCTCGTCCGGGGCGGCATCGGGGCCGAAGGCGTCAGAGACGCCCAGGTGGAGCGCCGTGACACGGTCGGGAGCCACGTCCAACAACTCTATCACGTCCTGGCGGGTCCAGAGCGAGTCTGTCAAGACACGGTCGGCCCGGCGAACGCTTCTCGGCACGGTGGTTGCCAGGTAATCGCGCAGCTGGGGGGTGAAGGCCTCGGGATGGCGCAGGAACGACAGATCGTGAATCGTGACCACCTTGCGTACCTTGTGGGGGAGGGGGGGCAACAGGAAGTCAGGTGCATAGAAGAGATCAATGGTGCCCGTGATCCAAGTCGCCGGTAGCGGCAGACGGAGGCGGTGCCAGATGCGGGCCATCCAATCGTCGGTGAGGGGGATGGACCGTGCGGTGACGCGGCCGGGGGCCAACGACTTGAGACGTTCGACCTCGCCGGCCCACCGTTCTCCAAGGCCGGCTGTGGCTGCCATCAAGATGAAGTCGTGATACGGCCGACTGGCCAGCGCGGCGCGCATCAGCTCGCGGGTGTAGCGTCCGATGCCGCCACCCTGTCTGGCGGCTGCCGTGCAGTCGACGCCAATGCGCATCCGATTAGTCCACGTCGCTATAGGTCCAGAAGCGGTTGATGAAGAAGTTCCAGAACATCACCACACCGGTGGCGAAGACCTTGGCGGCGTTGTAGCCCAGCTTGTGCGCCAGTGCCTCGGTGGCGACGAGAGAGACGGTGCCTGCCAAGTTGGTCAACGGTCCCTCGAGCAGCAAGAGAATGCCCGTGTTGATTGCCCAACCGGCGATGTTGACCACGAAGAACTGGCCGAGCTGGGAGGTGATGGGCTTCGACCTGGAGTCCGGATAGGTCCAGTAGCGGTTCCAGGTGAAGTTGCTGACCACGGCGCACGAGAAAGAGATAGTGTTGGCGAGGGCCAGGGGCCAGCCCAGCACGGCGTGAAGCAGGTAGAGGATGCCGAAGTCGACGATGGCCCCGATGATGCCGACGACCGCGAACTTCAGGAACCGCGTCACTTCCTTGCGGTTCGACGTGATAGTTGTGCGAAGCGAATCGACCATGTCTATCCTTTGTTGGACCGAGTCGATGCGTGACTCAAGTCCGGGTGGCTCAAGCGTCGCGATTATAACGCTCAGCCCTTGGAGGTCAACCGGTAAGGGACAGGGGCGCGTCGGGCGGTGACCTAGTCGGGGGAATTCGCGAAATCGCGAGTCCCCAGTCTCGAGTCTCTAGTCTCTAGTCGTTGGCGGCACGGCGTGAGGGCGGGTTTGTTTACAGGGCTATCGCATTTCACCTCAAGTCAGCCACAGATGTCATTCTGAGCGGGTCAGCTGAGCATCCGCGCTGCTAAGTGAGGCCAGCGAAGAATCTCGCGCCTCGAGTCCGGGCGTGCATCGGGGCGTGAGATTCTTCGCTGGCAGGGCTTGTCGACAGGAATCAGAGTGGGACCCGCTCAGAATGACAGATAGCTCTTCTTGGGGTTCAAATGCGATAGCCCTGGGTTTGTTAATGCGATTCCACGGAGCGTGGTATAATGTGACGTGGTCGTGGAGAGGTGCCGGAGCGGCCGATCGGGGCGGTCTCGAAAACCGTTGTAGCTTTCGAGCTACCGTGGGTTCGAATCCCACCCTCTCCGCCAATATCTGAGAGACCCAGCCATCCGAGCAGTGATGCCGGATGGGCTGGGTCTCTTGCTGTGTATCCTGGAAGCGTCGCACCAGTTGGCCGATCCGGCCCATCGCCGTTGCGCCCAAGGGCCTTCTGTGGGCCTTGGGCGCGACGGAACGCCGGTCGCAACAAGGTGGGGACCGGATGGTCGCGGGTTAGGCTCGCCAGTGGACGCAGGTTTCGCCGCCGGCACATTCCTGGAGGAGTTTGGCGACGAGGGCGGTCCAGCCGGTCTGGTGGTTGGCGCCAAGGCCCTCGCCGGTTTCCGCATGGAAGTACTCGTGGAAGAGGACGAGGTTGTGGCAGTGAGGATCCTCGCGAAACATTGCGACGTCGCCGTGGGCCGGTCTCTGGTCACCTTCGCCGAGCCTGAAGAGATCGGCAAGTCGTTGCGAGAGGGCTTCCGCGGCACCGCTCAAGGTCATCTGCTTCCCAGAGCCCCGGGGCATCTCCACGGTGACGTCGTCACCGTAGTAAAGATGGTACTTGCGGAGCGACTCAATCATCAGGTAGTTGGTGGGAAACCAGATGGGCCCGCGCCAATTGGAGTTGCCGCCAAAGAGCCCGGTCCGTGAGACACCAGGCTCGTAGCGCACAGTGTAGTTCTCACCGTCGACGTAGAAGGTGTAGGGGTGTGCCTGATGGTACTTCGAGAGCGACCGGATGCCGTACAGTGCGAGAAACTCGTCCGGATCCAGCATGCGCTTCAACACCTGCGTGAGTTGGTCCTGATCGGCGAGGGCCAGGAGCAACCGTCCCCCTTTGCCGGGGCGAGTCAGCGAGGCGATGTTCTCGACCAGATGGGGGCGGTACTGCAGAAACCAGTTCATGCGGCGCCGGAAGTTGGGTAGCTGATCCAGCAGCTCGGGCTCCAGAGTCTCCACGGCGAAGAGCGGGATGAGGCCTACCAACGACCGGACGCGCAGTGAGACGACGTGACCGTTGGGCATGTGGAGGACGTCGTA
>JAFGNI010000313.1 GCA_016927095.1 Anaerolineae bacterium
ACGATCACTAGTTCAGGATCTGGCCGTCCTTCAGCTGCAGGATCACATCCACGTAGTCATCCACCAGCGGGTCGTGCGAGGCCACTAACATCGTGATGTGCTCTTCCTTGACGATGCGCTGGAATAGCCCCAGGATCTCACGCGCCGTCTCACTATCCAGCTCGCCGGTCGGCTCGTCTGCCAGCAACAGGAGCGGCTGGTTGGCCAGAGCGCGGGCAATAGCCACCCGCTGCTGCTGGCCACCCGACAACTCGTACGGGCGATGGTCGGCCCACTTACGAAGCCCAACGAGGTCCAGGCAGTAGTCGGTCCGTTGATGCCGCTTCCGCGCACCGACGCCCTTGATACGCAGCATCAACTCGACGTTCTCGTAGGCTGACAGTGTGGGCAGCAGCCCAAAGGACTGGAAGACGAAGCCCAGCTGCTCGCGCCGCCACTGTGTCAACTGACGGTCGTTCAGTCCCGCCAGATCGTAGCCCAGTACGCGCGCAGCGCCCGAAGTCGGCCGGTCCAGACCGCTCAGACAGTTAAGCAGCGTCGTCTTGCCGCTGCCGGAGCGCCCCTTGAGCGCGATGAAGTTGCCCGGCTGGATCTGCAGGTTGATGCCGCGCAGCGCTGGGACCTCGATGTTGTTCCCAATCTTGTAGATGCGCCAGAGATCCTCTGTCTCAATCGCGTAGTCGAAATCTGCTATGTCGAGACGCATTGCCATCCTTCTACTCCTCATCCTTCTTCAGGAGCTGTCCGCGCATCAGGCGATTCACAAGGCCGCTCAAACCACGGGCTTTTCGCGCCTCCTCCAGGCCGCTCGCCAGCTTCTCAGCATCGTGCACGTGGTCCAAATCGACATTGGACGTCGGCAGAACCAGAATGCCGTCCTCCGTCAGCTCCAACCGCGCGCGCCCTTTGATGCCAAATTGCTGCAGATACTCCTTGGGAATCTGCAGTCGACCGGCAGAGTCCAGCACGGTGAGCTCCTCGAAGATCTCGTCGTGCATCTCATCTTCGTGATACATCGCACCCTCGCCGGGGCGAACCGAGGCCGACCCGTTGAGCTTGGAGCGCACGGTTTCGGTAGCCAGCCGTCCATCTCGAATCGCCACAACCCTGTGTACATGGCGCGCGATGCTGGGATCGTGGCTCACGATTAACGTCGTCACCCCCAGTTCGCGGTTGAGGTCGTTGAAGAGCTCATAGATCGTCAGCGCCGTGACCGAGTCCAACTCACCGGTCGGCTCATCGGCCAGCAGGATCTTCGGCCCGTTGGCCAGGGCCACCGCGATGGCCACCCGCTGTTGCTCACCGCCAGAGAGTTCCGAGAGCTTGTGGCGCGCACGCTCTCCCAAACCGACAAGCCCCAACAGCTCATTGGCGCGCTGGTTGACCCTGCGTCCAGCTTGCCCAGCCAAGGTCATCGGGAGCTTGACGTTCTCAAAGGCATTCAGGTAGGGAATCAGGTTTCGGGCACCATGCTGCCACACGAAACCGACCTCGACGCGCCGGTACTGGTTCAGCTCGCTATTGCTGAGCTTGAGCAGGTCCTTGCCGTCGACCCAGGCGCGCCCGGCGGACGGACGGTCAAGCCCTCCCAACACATTCATCAGCGTCGACTTACCACTGCCGCTGGCGCCGACGATCCCCAGAAGCTCACCCCGCTGCACCACCAGGTCAAGCCCCTGCAATGCGACGACCTCGAGGTCGGCGACCTTGTAGATCTTGACGAGGTTATCGCAGATGATGAACGGCTGAGATGCGCCATTTGTCTGGGCATCGGTGGTCGATGTCATCGCTGTCTCTATTCGTTCTGCCATCCTTCTTCCCTTCAAAATACGTCAACACAAGCCCGTGCCAACTAACGTCCTGAGGAGGCCTCCGCACATAGGGCCCTGCCTGTAGTCTACGCGGTCTCCCCCAGCTTCACAGCCTCAAAGATTCGCATACGACGCAACATCACGATCAAAGCCGCGAAAGCCACAACAAAGAGCAAACCAAAAAGCGCATAGATGCGGAAGATCGCGGACCAGGCGATATCCACGACGTAGGGCGGAATCCTCGAGACCTCGTCGGCGCCTATCTGGAGGAATGGGATGAAGAAAGCGCTCACCCATCCACCCAACAATGTCCCCAACCCACCGCCCATCAGAATCAACAGCGCCAATTCCCACCCAAGAAACGACGCCATCTGCCTCGACGACAGGCCCACAGCCCGCAAAACGCCGAACTCAATAAAGCGCCGACGGAAGGAGAAAAGGGCGTAAAGCAGAAATCCCATCACCGTCAGTATGGCGGCAGCCCCGAAACCCACGGAGAGCAGGCCGAAAAGGCCCTGCCGCTCCGGCGCTTCCTGCTCCTCGGCCATTGTGAGCTTCGGCGCAGTCCAGTCCGACACAGTCAGGTCCAGATCCTCATCCACCAGCCCTTGGACATCCGCCGCACTGGACAGGCTCATCCAGACGTTGTAGGGGAACTGCTGGCCCGCTTGCTCATGGAAGTAGTCGAGATTGCCGATGAAGAGCGGGCCCTCGGATGGGTACCATGTCGGGAAATACCGGAAGGAGCCCACGATGCGCATATCCATCTGTGTGCGCTCCCCATAGGCAGACACCTGCAGTGGCATCGTATCACCCACGTTGAGGATACTCTCCCGCAGAAAGTCCTCAGCCACCAACACACCATTGCGCTCAAGCGCCAACGCGTTCATCAGGGCACCCAAGCTTTGTTGGGCAAAGTCGTTTCGCCAATAACTGATGTTGGATAACGCTGCACGCTCCACACCCAGGTAGACGCCTTCTTGACTACCAACGCTGACGTTGGCATACGCGGGATATCGTGCCACCCGTGTAGCCGCCTCCACACCGGGCGAATTCAAGTAGTCCGTCACGGGCCGGAAGAGCCAGCGCGGACCCTCATCGGCGGTTTCGGTATCGCCGTCATCCGATGCCCCGCCGAAGAAACCTGCCAGGCCCGTATCCTGCCCCTCACCACGGTCGAAGAAGCGCATGTCGGCGCCGCCCTGGTAGTAGGTCATGTCATACAGATGCTGGTCCAACGTATAAGCCAGCGATGCCGTGAAAGCCGAGAGACTCAAGGTCAAGACGAGCAAGATCAGCGGCGTGCTGTAGGAGCCCGGCGTACGTGCTAGATGCCGTGCCGCCATCAGCAGCCCTACCGACTTGGTGCGTGCCGCAATCCAGGCCACCGCGGACATGATCAGCGGCATCAGCCGCAGGAAAAAAAGCGTCAGGGCAAAGATACCAAGCGCCGGCACCAGAAAGAGGAGAGGGTTCTCGAAGGGAGACCCGCCGAAATTCTCCTCCAAAACGACAACACTTCCTTGGTTGCGCAGCAGATAAGCACCATAACCAGCAGGAATGAACAGGAGCACATCCAGCCAGGCCCGCTGCCACCAGGGCTTCTTCAGGATACGCGCCTGCTCACGTTTGTAGGAGACAATGGTGTGTCCAGCCGCGCCCAGCGTAGGCACAACCTGCGCCACCAGGCCAACGGCTACCGCCACCATCCCAAAGCGCAACGTATTCATTGTAACCGTCACCCGCAGCGCGTCCACTTCGGCGGCGAAGTCGAGAAAGCTGCGCGTTCGGCCAATCAGCTGCGCGATCGCCATGCCGGCGGGTGAGCTAATCGCCAGCGCAACAGCTCCAAGCAAAAGGCTCTCCAGCGCCGCGATCCCGACCATCTGGAGGGCCATAGCACCACGACTCCGCAACACGGCAACCTCATTGCGACGGCGCTCGGTCGACAGCCCGGCAGTCAGGGTGATGAAGGCCAGCAGCAACCCCAGAATCGGAATGCTGAAAGCATAGAGCAGAATCGTCAAGAGATTCGCTGAGCGTCGATAGTCAACCAGTGCATTAAGGGGCGACTCCCCGAGCGTCGTGTCGGTGAGCAAACTAGCAGCATGCTGCTCCACGGCCAACGTCCGGCGTATAAGGCCACCAGCATCCGTGTGGGTGATCTCCTGCCCGTCCATAATTAGATACCAGGCAGCTGTGTAGACCTCACCATCCATCTGTGCGCCCACATAGCCCTGGAAGCTCTCCTCGGGCACAAGAAGCCGTTCCCTAAAAGCGGAGGGACGGAAGAACCAGAATGCCTCATCCGGGTCTTTGGGCGTCCACACGCCCGCGATGCGCACCGGGAACTGCAGGTTCTTGATGAAGCCCTCATCACTACGAATACGCAGATAGGCGACATATCCCTCACCGACTTGAGCGCCGATCTCGGTGGCCAGCTCCTCGTGAATCATCACCTCAAGCGCCGCACCAGCCTCAGGTGACACAGGCTCAGGGAATTGACCCTCTAGCATCGTCACATGATCGCTGAGATCACTGATGAAAGAGAAGCCGGCCCACACCAGAGGTGAGACGATGTTATCGAAGTTGGTGGTGTCGCCGGCAAAGATACCGTACGGGTCGGTTGTCGCGTAACGAACGACCAACTGCTCCGGCAGCCCAAAGGCTAAGCTGGCCTCATTCGACAGATACGCATCGACCGCCGCCACCTCCTCCCAGTCCTTGGAACCGTAGATACTGCCGTCATAACGGAACAGAAAGGGAAAAGGGGGCGCGACGCCGTCTAGTGCACCCTCAGGCGCGATACTTCTGAGGAAGACGCGATGGTAGACGGCATCGGCGTAGATCGGGATGCTCATCATTAGACCGATGGCAACCACCAGCCCCAGCGTGGTCGCGATGACCAGCCAGGGCTGTGAGGTTAGCCGCTTTACGACAATAACGATGATTGCCCGAAAGCGATTGAGGAAGCCCATGCCCAAGGCGCCCCAGGAGTATGGCCTACGGGGCCATCACCGTCTGACCATCTTCGAGCCCCTCCAGAATCTCAAGCCGGTCGTCCGATCGGATGCCAACGCGGACGTCCACCCGGCGTTGTGCACCCGCTTCCTGAACAACCACGAAGGAGCGGCCCTCAAAGGTGCGCACAGCCTGAGGTGGTAGCCACAGCGTATCCTGAACGCGCTCCAGCTCCGCCGTGAGGCGCAGACGGTCACCGATCTCCCAGCCTTCCTCCACAGGATCGATCCCGTCAAGGGTAATGCGTGTCGTCGGATCCTCATCATCGACGTTTTCCGTCAGCGAACCGCCGCTGTACGGGTAGGGCAGACGACGAATCACACCCGTGTATTCCTCGCCCGGTCGGTTCACAAACTCAGCCACGACCGGCATGCCCTCACTCAACTCGCCCATCTCGCTATCCTGAAGCTCGGCGCTGATCTCCAACTCCGTGGGATCGGCCAAGACCATCATCGGGGCGTAGCCCTGAACCTGTCGCCCTTCTATGAGACTGATCTGCAGAACGGTACCCGTGAAGGGCGCGACAATGCGCGCATCATTGAGCTGATCGGTCAAGCGATTCAGAGCCAGTACCGTGCGGGTCACATCAAGACCCGTCTGGATCTCGGCCAACCCCAGCTCAGCGAGGTCAAGGTCCATTTCGGCTAGCTCGATCTCGTAGGAATTCCGCTGTCGCGCCAGCTCAGCTTCCTGGTACTGCGCCTCAGCGAGCTCAACATCCCACTGCGCATCGCGCACACCTGCGGCGTAACGGTCGCGGACCTCTTCTTTCTCCCAGTCGCGATCCAGGGACTTGTTATACTCATCCTGGGCCTCGGCCAGCCGCATGCGCGCGCGCTCCAGGTTGATTCGCGCGTTCACCATCTGGGACGGGCTCAGACCCGCCTGTAGCCTCGCCACTTGCAGCTCGGCCGCGCGGACATTGTTCTGAGCTTGGGTGACGCGCCGCTCGTAGTCCAGCTGGACCGACTGTAGCTCAGCTTCCTGCTGGGTGATCTGGTTTTTGAGATCGGTCACCTCCAGCTCTGCCAACAGGTCGCCTTCCTGCACCTCATCGTTACGACCAACGTAGACCTCCTCGACGTATCCGTTGGTCTTGAAGAACAGTTCTTCTTCAAGCACGGGCGCCACCCGTCCCGAGAACTGCAGCAACCTCACAACCTCGCCGCGTTGCACTTGGTACGTGGGGTTCGACGGGACAATCGAAGTCGGAATAGGCGTGGGCGTCGCCTCAGCGTCCCTACCACCGCCGGTCGAGCCAGTGGCACAAGCGCCAAGCCCGAGCATCATGCCAATCATGACCATAAGCAAAGCCGGAATCTTAGGTCTTCGACGAATCATGTAAACGAATCCTCCTGCAAGTGTGGGTCCATCCCCAAGCTTCAACTATACCACGAAGCCGTGCGGGTTGAAGTGACATATCTCC
>JAFGNI010000314.1 GCA_016927095.1 Anaerolineae bacterium
ATTGCTGCTTGCACATAGGTGTCGGCGGCGCGCCGCTTATCGCCCTTGCGGTCCAAGATCTCAGCCACGCGCTCCCAGGGGCCGGGGTCAGCGGGGGTGATCTGGGTCAAGCGTTCATAGACCTTAAGTGCCTCATCCCGTTCTTCCGCGTTGAGTAACGCCCACGCGTAGCCCATGAGCGCCGAGTCGTTGTCGGGAAACTCGGCTAGGGCCTGTCGATAGGCACTTGCTGCCTCACGCCACTGTTCCGCCCAAACCGAGTCGTTGGCTTTCTGTATCGCTTCCTCGAAGAACACGCGATTCCCGGGCATTGGCTACCCCTTTGCAGACCAGATGCGGTTGACAGGGCGATGCTCAGCGCACTTGATGGTGACGCGAATCGCTGTGCGCACCCTAGACGGCAGCATCAAGCACCCAGACCAGTATCGCCTTCTGTGCGTGTAGACGGTTCTCCGCCTGGTCAAACAGTGCGGAGTGTGGCCCGTCGGCGACAGCATCGGTGATTTCCTCACCGCGATGCGCGGGCAGGCAGTGCATTACCATCACGTCATCTTTGGCGTGGTGCAGGCATGCGTCATCCACACGGTAAGGTGGGAAGATCTGGCGACGCTTCTGAGCCTCGTCTTCCTGCCCCATCGAGGTCCAGGTGTCGGTGTAGATGACATCAGCTCCAGATGAGGCCTCGACCGGATCGTGAGTCGCGGCGATCGTGGCCCCTGTGAGGGCGGCGAGACGTTCACCCATCCCCCACGTCGCAGGATGTAATCCGTATCCACGCGGCGTGGCGATTACGATGTCCATCCCGAGCAGCGCCGCTCCAAAGAGCAGCGAAGTGGCCACGTTGTTGCCATCACCCAGGTAGGCTAGCTTGCGGCCCTTGAACCCGCCCTTGTGCTCGAGGATCGTCAGGAAGTCCGCCATTCCCTGGCATGGATGGGCGAAATCCGAGAGCCCGTTGATGACGGGCACGCTCGCGTATTGGGCTAGCTCGACAACGTCCGCGTGGGCAAAGACACGTGCCATAACCACATCGACGTACCGAGAGATCACGCGCGCCACATCGGCAGTGCTTTCCCTCTGGCCAAGCTGGATCTCATTGGGAGAAAGATAGAGGCCGTTGCCCCCAAGTTGCAGCATTGCAACATCGAAGGAGACGCGTGTGCGAAGACTGGGCTTCTGGAAAACCATGCCCAGGACCTTGTTCTTCAAGTACGGTGTGCTCTCACCGGCTTTCCAGGCACGCTTGATCCGCACAGCCAGGTCGAGGACTTCATGCATCGTCTCAGGGTTGAGATCAGCCAAGGTGAGGAAGTGTCGCATATTGTCTGCCTCCTATTGAGAACGGATAGGTAACAGATCATAGGACGGACCCAGTTCCCTATATGCCTGTCACCAGCCTCTTGGGTAGTATACCACGAAGGACCAGTCCAAGGGAAATGCTGCAAGAGAGGCGTTGCTCGTGCCAATGGTGATGCTATACTGGCGTGAACTAACGGAAGGGAGGGACCATGACCGAGACGAAGCTTGCCTGGATTGAGGAGGAGCTGGCGGCCCTCAGGGAAAGTGGGCTGTTCATCAACCTTCGTGTGATCGACTCGCCCCCCGGTGCCTGGATGGTGGTTGATGGGAAGCGCGTGCTCAACCTGTGCACGAACAACTACCTGGGGCTGGCGTCAGATCCGCGTCTGAAGCATGCCGCCCAGAAGGCAATCGATGCGTATGGCGTCGGCCCGACGGCTGTCCGGTCCATCGCCGGCACATTGGCTGTTCACACCGAGCTTGAGCGAACGGTGGCGGCGTTCAAGGGTGTCGAGGACGCATTGTACGTGCAGGCCGGGTTTGTCGCTAATCAGGCTGCGCTGGCGCCGTTGGTGGGCCGCGAGGACGTGATATTCTCAGACCGGCTCAACCACGCCAGCATCATTGACGGCGCGCGCCTCAGCCGCGCGAAGATAGTGGTCTACGAGCACGCCGATCCGGCGGATCTGGCGACGAAGGTGGCGGAGCACCTGCCACAGTACAGGCGTGGTCTGGTTGTTACCGATGGCGTGTTCTCGATGGACGGGGATATTGCGCCGCTTGACGAGATCTATGGGGTTGCCGAGCGCTACGGGCTCATGACGATGGTCGATGACGCCCACGGCGAGGGTGTTGTCGGCCATGGTGGACGTGGCATCGTCGATCATTTCGGGCTTCACGGAAAGTTTGATGTGGAAATCGGGACCTTCTCCAAGGCCTTTGGGGTCGTTGGCGGCATCGTCGCAGGCAAGAAGGTGATCGTGGATTACCTACGGCAGAAGGCTCGACCGTTCCTGTTCTCCAGCGCGGTTACGGCAGCCGATACTGCTGCGTGCCTAGCGGCAGTCAACGTGTTGGCCGGGTCCACGGATCTCGTGGATCGCCTATGGCAGAACACGCGCACCTTCAAGTCAGCGATGCGTGGCCTGGGCTTCGACATCGGCAACAGCGTGACGCCAATCACCCCGGTGATGCTGGGCGACGTGAAGCTGGCGAAGGCCTTCAGCCGCCGCTTGTTTGAAGAAGGCGTCTTTGCGATGGCCCTGGGCTTCCCCACGGTCCCGGTAGGCATGGCCCGGATCCGGGTGATGATATCGGCGGCGCTTTCGGACGATGACCTTGACTTCGGCCTGCAGCAGTTCGAGAAGGTGGGCAGAGAACTTGGGACGATCCCTGCTCGGTAGTGGGTGAAGTGGCAAGTAAGCGAAATGGCGGGCAGTGTGTCTGCCTGG
>JAFGNI010000315.1 GCA_016927095.1 Anaerolineae bacterium
AAGGACACCTCCCGCGAGGGATTGATTGCGGCGATCGAGGGCACCGTCGCTGGCAAGAGTTATGTGGATCCCGGCGTCGCAGGGAAGCTCCTGGCGCAAGTGTCTCGGGTTGCTCCAGGGTCGCATCCCGCTATCATTGACGACCTCACCGATCGAGAGCTGGATGTCCTGCGGTTGCTCGCGCGAGGCCTGACCAACGCAGATATCGCGGGCCGGCTCTTCCTCTCAGAGGGCACCGTGCGCAACTACGTGAGCAGCATCCTCGCAAAGTTGGGGGTTGCCGACCGAACCCAGGCCGCCGTGCTGGCCCTCCGCTATGGCCTCGTGGCGGACGCAGAGCCGGATTGAGCGTGACCCCACCTTCCGGGAGGCTCTGAAGCTTCCCGGAAGGTTCTCAGACGGAGACCCTGAGCCGTAGCCTCCCGCGGCTTGGCACGAGGATGCGCAATGCTATAATCGAAGCTGCAGTGTTGAGAAAGAAAGGAACACTATGCCAAGACGTGGGTTGGGTCGTGGGCTAGATGTATTGATCCCTTCCGAGGACGCGCAGAGCGATGGACTGCTCCGGGTCCCGGTCGATCGCATCACGCCGAACCCACATCAGCCGCGGACGACGGTATCGGATGACAGCTTGACCGACCTCGCTGATTCAATCCGTGAACACGGCATCATCCAGCCTCTGGTGGTAACCCAAGTGCTGGGCGGGGGCTATCAGCTGATCGCCGGTGAGCGGCGTTGGCGGGCTTCCCGATTGGCCGGATTGGCAGAAGTGCCGGTGATCGTCAAGGAGGCGGCGCCCCAGGAGATGTTGGAGTTGGCCCTCGTGGAGAACGTCCAGCGGGCCGACCTGAACCCGCTCGAAGAGGCACTGGCCTACCAGCACCTGGTGGAGGACTTCGGCATGTCGCAGTCGGAGGTCGCGCGCCGAGTCGGGAAGAGCCGGCCTGCGGTCAACAACGTGCTGCGCCTGCTCGCAGCGGCCCCCAACGTACAGCAAGCGCTGCTCGATAGCAAGATCACCGAGGGACATGGTCGCGCGCTGCTGGGGCTCGAGACCGACGAGGCCCAGACGGCAGCGCTCCAGACGGTGCTCAACCGCGATCTCAACGTCCGACAGACCGAAGCGTTAGTCCGTCGTCTCCGTGGCGAGGCTGAATCAGCCGAGTCCGAGGCTTCGGCGCCCGAAGATCCCCACATCCAGGCACTGGAAGAGCGCTTCCAGGAGGCGCTGGGCACGCGCGTGCGGCTCAAACACGGTAAGAGGAAGGGCCGCGTCATCATCTACTACTACTCCGACGAGGAGTTCCTGTCGCTGTATCACCGGCTTACCGGGGATGAGCTCTAGAGGAACCCCCGCTCCATTTTCCCCCTAGGAAGGAAAGCGCCTATGGCACTGTCTGCAGAGATGGTTGCGATCGTACAGGAGAAGACGGCACAGGCCGTCGAGATCCTGAATGAACACGATGTTGACCTGTGGGTCACGCTAGTTCGCGAGACATCCCAGGTGAAGGATCCTGTCCTGGATCTTCTGCTTGGCTTCAACCTGACGTGGCTCTCGGCGTTGCTGATCCACCGGGACGGTAGGTGCAAGGCCATTGTGGGGCGGTTCGATGCTGCCAACTTCGAGCAACTCGGCGCCTATGACGACGTCATCGTCTACGATCAGGCCTTCCAGCCCGTCCTGCGACGGACCCTTGAAGCCTTCGAGCCGGCGACGATCGCCATCAACACCTCTAGGAGCGACCCCGCTGCCGATGGCCTAACGCATGGGCTCTACCTGCGGCTGATGGACACGTTGGCTGGCACGCCCTACGCCTCGCGCCTCAAGTCCGCTGAAGCGATCATCGGTGCGCTGCGTGGGCGAAAGACGGCGTCGGAGCTGGAACTGATCGAGGCGGCAGTGGTGGAGACACAGACCGCCATTGCAGAACTTCACCAGGTGATACGCCCCGGCGTTGCCGATACCGAGGTAGCCGACGTCCTACACGGATACGCCACGGCCCGGGGTTACGGTACGGCTTGGGATTGGGATGGCTGTCCGGTCGTCACTGTCGGGCCCGAAAGCGTCTTTGGCCACGGCATGCCCACCGGCCTGAGGGCCGCGCCGGGTAACCTGGTGCACATCGACTTCGGCCTGAGGCGACGCGGTTTCGTGGCGGATCTCCAGCGCACCTGGTATCTACGCACCGGGACCAACGCACCGGTGCCGGAGGAGGTCATTGCAGCTTGGGAGGCCGTGACCCGCGCCCTAGAGGCCGGTCGGGCAGCGCTCAGGCCCGGTGCCCGTGGGTGGGAAGTGGATGCAGCAGCGCGCACCAGCCTAGTGGGTGACGGCTATCCGGAGTTCATGCACGCCTTTGGCCACCACGTGGGCCGTACGGCTCACGACGGCGCTACGGTGCTGGGACCCAAGTGGGAGCGCTACGGAACTTCCATCGAGGGTGTGATTGAAGCAGGCAACGTCTTTGCGATCGAGTTGGGCGTGGCGGTTCCCGGTCGCGGCTATGTGAGCCGAGAAGAGGATGTCGTCGTCACGTCAGAGGGTGCCCGCTACTTAGGTGAACCTCAGGACGAGCTTTGGGTCATCGACTAACCGCCCAGCCATGAAAGCGGCCCGGGGTTCCGGGCCGCTCTTGCTTTGGTAGTCGTCTGACACGCCTCACCCATAGAGGCGGGCGGTTGTTTTTACGAGCCGGCGCCACCGCTCCAATCGACCGCGTAGACGCAGAGGCCGCCCCTCTTGGCCGCGTTCTTGAGGCGGACGACCTCGGCATCGGCCCCGGCAAGAAGCTGGACCATATGCCTGTCGATCTGGCATGTCTCGTTGTGTTTCTGGCTCACGTGATAGTACGGGCAACTGCTGACGTAGATGAAGTAACGCTTCGCCTGTTCAGCGTCTTGCTCCCACCGAGATACGTAGCCCTGCTGATTGAGGAAGGTCACGACGCTATCTATGCGTTCCCTCGCGTTAACGGGTAGGTCACCGGCGCGTTTCGCAATGCGCTCTGCCGCGCGCTCCAGCAGATGATCCCGCTCTGCAGGTGCCATACACTCCTCGATGCTGCCCAACAAAGCAGAGGCTAAGCCACTGTAGTTGTTGGGGAAGAGATCCGCCGCTGTGGAAGTCAGGTGATAGACATAGCGTGGCCGACCAGGACGGTTGGAGCGACGGACTTCGGGATCGGAAATGTAGCCCTCAGAACGCAGGATCTCGAGGTGATGACGCACGGTTACACTGGTGAGTCCCAGTTCGTTGCTCAATTCCTGGACGGTCACCTCCCCGTGACGCTTCATGATCTCCAAGATCTGTTGTCGCGTATCTTGCATGGTCTTTCTCTCCAAAAGGACACTCCGGACGCAACCGTTGCTGACCGTTGTCGGATGTCAACTTCTAATAAGGAAGGTTTGCTTTAAGTAATTACATTTTAACACTAGGTTTGAGTTTTGTCAAATGCACATATGCTTATTCGACAGTCTACAAGAGTCTCGCTATAGGGTCAAGCGTCCCCGCATTCTGTGACATTCTGTTGCCTCGAAAGCTGGTGTTCCAATCGGCCTGTGATATAATCACGTCGATCTGTGATCGGAGGTAGATAAGTGTTTGAAGTCAATAAGGAACTCCTTGAGTCGCATGAAGCACTCCTCAACGTTGTGTTCGAAGAGGAAGCTGTAGACGGCGCGAAGCGCCGCGCTGCCCGCAAGATCTCCCTAGAGGTCAACATCCCCGGTTTCCGCAAAGGCAAGGCACCCTACACAAAAGTTGTGCAGTGGGTGGGTGAGCCCGCCGTGATACAAGAGGCTGCTGAGCTCTTGCTCGATGAGAGCTATTCCGACATTCTCGAAAAAGCCGAGGTTTCCCCCTATGCCTCCGGTGAGTTTGTCGACATGAAGACAGACCCTCTGACGTTCAAGATCCGCGTGCCATTGGAGCCCCAGGTCAATCTGGGTGACTACATGAGCCTGCGCGAAGATTGGGAGGCGCCCTCGGTCTCCGATGAGGAAGTCGAGCAAGTCCTAGCGCAGATGCGTGAGGAAAACGCAATTCTCGAGCCGGTGGAACGCGCAGCTGAGATGGGCGATCAGCTGACCGTGGATGTGAAAGCGACGGTCGTCGGCGATACGATCGTGGAAGAGGATGACATTGAGGTCCGGCTCTCCGAGGAGCGCCCGTTCCTTTCCCCAGAGTTCGTGGCCGCCTTGGTCGGTCTCAGTGCAAATGAGGAAAGCGCCTTTGATCTGACGCTGCCGGAGACCATTGACGAGCCTTCGTTGCGGGGCGTGGACGCTGCATTTACCGTACACGTCAACACGGTATACGAGCGCAAGCTTCCTGAGCTCGACGATGCCCTGGCAAGCACGGTGGGCTCGTTCGAGACCTTGGATGAGCTGAAGCAGGACATCGTCGATCGCATTATGGCGCAGAAACAACAACAGGCCGGGCAAGCTTATCGGGATCGGCTTGTCGAGAAGTTGATGGACCAAGCTGAGTTCGAGTACCCGCCGCAGATGGTCGAGGAGACGGTGGACGAGATGGTCCACGAGACCGAGCATCGGGTGGAGCGCCAATCCCAAATGTCTTTCGAGGACGCCCTGCGTCTCGAAGGCCGCACGCTGGATCAGTTCCGCGATGAGATCAAGCCTCAGGCCGAGCAGCGTGTCAAGAGGTCGTTGGCGCTACGGCAGTTCGCGCTTCAGGAAGGTATTGCGGTGGAAGACGATGAGGTCGTGCGGGAGTATATGACCTTCATGAGCCAGTTCGGCCCTGGCCAACAACTCTCTGCTGACGACGTCAAGCTGGATTCCCCATTGGCCCAAAGCTTCCGCAACAGCGTCTTCGGTCGCAAGGTGCTGGATCGCCTAGCTGCCATCGGCCGGGGCCAGGCGGATATCGAGATTGCCGAGGAAGACGCGGACGTGGAGGCGGCACAGCCACCGCCAGTGGCTGAAGGCGCACCAGAGGCAGAGGACGTGCCCGCGACGGCGTCGGAAGTTGCGGATACGGACGCTTAGCCCCGTTGCGTGCTGGACAGTTTGAGGAGGATGCTATGACTATCCCTTACGTCATCGAGACCACCGGGCGTGGGGATCGCATGTACGATATCTACTCTCTCCTGCTGAGAGAGCGCATTGTCTTTTTGGGCACCCCAATCAACGGTCAGGTGGCCAATGTGATCGTTGCGCAGCTGCTTTTCCTGGATCGCGAAGACTCTGAGCGCGACATCTCGCTCTACATCAATTCGCCCGGGGGCGAAATCTCAGCGGGTCTGGCGATCTACGACACGATGCAGCTGATTCAGGCCCCCGTCTCTACCATCGCTGTAGGCATGACCGCCAGTTTCGGCACGATCCTGCTGACCGCAGGGGCCAAGGGACGCCGCTATGCGCTCCCCCATGCCACGATCCACGTGCACCAGCCGCTGGGTGGCGTGCAGGGCCAGGCTGCCGATATCGAGATTGCCGCTAGGGAGATCCTCAGAAAGCGGGATCTGCTCAATCAGATCCTGATGCGGCACACCGGGATGGACGAGGAACAGATCGGTAAGATCACCGACAGAGATTACTACATGACGGCGGCAGAGGCCGTGGACTTCGGGATCGTCGACAAGGTATTGGAACCGACAGAAGACTGAACAACGACTTTACAACTAGGAGGTTATGAACGTGGACCTGGAAGTGATGAATGGCCTCTTGCGCCCCAAATCGATCGCCATCATCGGCGCATCGAACACTGAGGGCAAGATCGGCTACACGGTGGTCAGGAGCCTGGTTGAGAGCGGATACCAAGGCGCTATTTACCCCATCAATCCAAACGACGATGAGATCCAGGGCCTGAAGGCCTACAAGTCCGTTCTCGATGTCCCGGGCGAGATCGATGCAGCTGCTGTCGTTGTGCCTGCAAAGATTGTCCCGGCCATTACCAAAGAGTGTGGCGAGAAGGGCGTCAAGGGTCTGATCATCATTGCATCCGGGTTTGGTGAGGTGGGACGCGATGACCTAGAGGAGCAAGTGGTTGAGATCGCGCACGGGTACGGTATGCGCGTCTTGGGCCCGAACATTGTGGGCATTCTGTCGAACTCCGATAATTGCAATGCCTCCTTCGCCCCGTTCCTGCCGCTGCCGGGCAGAGCCTCCTTGGTTTCGCAGAGTGGTGCGCTCCTGATCGCGATGGATGCTTCAACATACATCCGCCGTGTCGGTTTCGACAAGCTCATCTCCATCGGCAACATGTCAGACGTCAACTTCGCCGATATGGTGCAGTGGCTCGATCAGGATGAGGCCACCGATTGTATCTCCCTCTATATTGAGGGCCTCAGGGACGGACGTCGCTTCATGGCCAGCGCTCGCGAAGCCAAGAAGCCGATCATTGCACTGAAGTCAGGCGTCTCCGCTCACGGTGCAGCTGCGGCTGCGTCGCACACCGGTTCTTTGGCCGGCTCGGGCAAGATCTACGATTCCGCTTTCGAACAGGCCGGCGTTGTGATGGCGCACAATCTCAACAACCTTTTCGATCGGACGCTTGCCCTCTCGCTCCAACCGCCGATGTCGGGGGACAATCTATTGATCGTCACCAACGGCGGGGGCGTCGGCGTGCTGGCGACGGACTCAGCCGAGCGCTATGGCATCCCGTTGCGGTTCGCCCCCGAGGAAGTCCAGACTGAGCTGAAGAAGCACATGCCCGATTTCGGCTCTGCCAAGAACCCCATCGACTTGACAGGCATGGCCAGTCGCGACTGGTATCAGGACTCCGTGCGATATTCCTACGCGCACAGCTGGGTCGACGGCCTGGTGGTGCTGTATTGTGAGACGGCGATGACCGATCCGCAGGATATCGCCGAGGGCATCAAGGCGGCTGTGGCTGCGTCGGGCATCACGGACAAGCCGATTGCGGTCTCGTTTGTCGGCGGCGAACGCTCCGAAGCTGCTATGCAATGGCTCGTTGAGAACGGCATCCCCGCCTACAATGAGCCAGACAACGCCGTCAACGCGATGGCTGCGCTCCGCCAGTATGCCCGCAGCAACCATATGGCCAACCAACCATTCGAGCGCTTCGATGACGTCGATGAGACTGCGGCGCGCGCCGTGATTGCGAAGGTACGGGCTGACGGCGGTCGCAGTATGACGGAGGTCGAATCCAAAGCGATTTTCGAGGCTTACGGCATGCCCGTGGCGCGTACCGTTTTGGCAGAGACCGAAGAAGAGGCTGTCGAGAAAGCGTCGGTCATCAACGGTCCCGTGGTGATGAAGATCGTCTCGCCCGATATCTTGCACAAGTCGGACGCCGGTGGTGTGAAAGTCAACGTCGAGGGCGAGGAAGGCGTGCGCGAGGCGTTCAACGAGATCATCTCGAACGCAAAGGCCTACAAGGCCGATGCCGATGTTCACGGTGTGGCAGTTCAGGAAATGGCGCCTTGGGGGACGGAGGTCATCCTGGGTTCAGTCAACGATCCCACCTTCGGCCCAACGGTGATGTTCGGCCTAGGTGGCATCTTCGTGGAGATCCTGAAGGATGTCACCTTCCGCGTTGCGCCGGTTCCCGCTGATCAGGGGCTCAAGATGCTCGCCGACATCAAAGGTGCGCCCATCCTAGCGGGCGCTCGCGGTGAAGCACCCAAGGACCGCGAGGCCTTGGCGGAGGTTCTGAGCCGCTATTCGCAGATGATCTGGGATCTTGGCGACGAGATCAAAGAGTCGGACGCGAACCCTGTCATTGTCTACGATGAGGGCGATGGGGTGTGCGTGGTGGATGCCCGCATCATCCTGAAGACTGAGGCGGAGAAGGGCGCATAGCGTTCGTTCTCTCACGATGAAAGAGGGGCCGCCTGTGCGCACAGGCGGCCTTTTTTCATACAGGGTTTTGCTTAATGGGATGAATATGATACACTGAGTGCGGTCTCGCAGGGAGAGACTCTAACATCCCTAGTTGTCAAAAACAGGATCGTAGGATCGAACAATGTTTCCACTTCGTGATGATGTGCCGTCTCGGCAGTTCCCTTTGGTCACGGTTAGCTTGGTGGTCCTCAACGTCGCTATCTTCCTTGTGGAAGCTCTTATGGGCTCCTCAGCCACGATGTTGACAGAGACTTTCGGCATTGTGCCCGCTCGGCTCACAACGCAGTGGCAGAATCCGATGGTGCTTCTCACGCTCTTCACGTCCATGTATCTTCATGGGGGATGGGCGCACCTGATCGGCAACATGTGGTACCTCTGGATCTTCGGTGACAACGTGGAAGACCGGATGGGGCGGATTCCCTTCTTCATCTTCTACACCCTTGCCGGCTTGGTCGCTGGGCTGCTGCAGGTGGCTGCCGCCCCCAGGTCCACGATCCCGATGATCGGCGCGAGTGGCGCGATTGCCGGGGTGCTGGGCGCCTACCTCGTGCTCTATCCGCGAGCGCGGGTGAGTACACTGGTGCCGGTCTTCTACTTCATACGCATTGTCTGGCTGCCGGCGATCATCGTGCTGGGCGGTTGGTTCCTCATCCAGCTGCTCAACGGTCTAGCCAGCATCAGCGTGGTCATGCAGACCGGTGGGGTGGCCTGGTGGGCCCATATCGGAGGCTTCGTAGCCGGCATCGTGTTACTGCCGATTTTCCGTCGCCGAGAGCCCCCATCGTCCTGGACACGGCGCGGATACGACGTGGGGGGGCAATGGTAAAGCGTGGCTGATGACCAGCTCGCAGTGATTCGCCAAAACCTTGGCGAGGTGCGGGGCCGCATCGCTGAGGCCGCGTTACGGGCGGGACGAAGCCCGGACGATGTCATGCTGGTGGCTGTCACCAAGACATTTCCTCCAGAGATGATCATCGCTGCGTGGGAAGCGGGGCAGCGTCACTTCGGTGAGAACCGTCCGGAGGAAGGCGCCGAGAAGATCCCCCAAGTTATGCGCGACATCGCCGCGCGCCACATCACGTTGCTGGCGCTTACGGATGCAGACCGCACCGAGCAGGACGCTGAAGCGGAGGCCACAACGCCAGAGCCGGACTCAGATATCCCGATTTGGCACATGATCGGCCATATTCAGAGCCGGAAAACGGAGATGGTGGTGACCTACTTCGACATCGTGCACTCGGTAGACCGCTACAAGATTGCCCATCGCTTGAGCGTCCAGGGCACAGCCGCGGATCGCGAGATCCCGGTGCTGCTGGAATGCAATGTCTCTGGCGAGGAGAGCAAGTACGGCTATGCCGCCTCAGGATGGGAGCACGATCCTGCCGTCCGGACGGCACTCCTGGACGAGGCAAAGCGCGTTGTAGCATTGCCGGGGCTTCGGGTCGCCGGTCTGATGACGGTGGGCCCCTTCGTGGATGATCCGGAGGAAATCCGGCCCGTCTTTGCGTCCCTGCGGGCCCTCCGCGATTTCCTTCAGGAGCACATTGCTGAGGTGGATTGGCACCATCTGTCGATGGGCATGACATCCGACTACGAGGTTGCCGTGGCGGAGGGCGCGACATTGGTGCGAATCGGTCGCGCGATCTTCGGCGCCCGGCACTAGCAGGAGAGATATGGCAACAACGATTGGCATCGTGATGCGCGCGGTGGATGTGCTGCTGGGAACCATTGGGCTCGTGCTCGTCCTCCGGATCCTCTTCCAGGTCTTCAAGATGCGGTGGGGCAACCCGCTCATGAAGGCCGTGGTTGCCATCACCGACCCGGTCCTCAGTGTCACCAACCGTCTACTGGGGATACCGACCTACGGCACGTCCTGGCGCAGCTCGGGGCTGTCCCGATCGGATCTGATGAGCTCCGCCGCGGCTCTGGTCGTCTTGTGGGCAGGTCGCACGCTCATTACCTGGGTGCTGCAGCTCTTTATCCTGGTCCCGGCATGGGCCGTGCAGCCGTTAAGCAGTCT
>JAFGNI010000316.1 GCA_016927095.1 Anaerolineae bacterium
CCCCAGTTCGCCGAAGCCTCAGCCAACGCCGTGCCTGCCAGAGCGATGCCGATGATGATCGCAACGCTACCGGTCACGATGGGCGGCAGGACCTTGTCCAGGCGTGCTTTCCCGATGCGCTGGATGAGCAGGCCAAACAGGATATTGAACAGACCTGTGAGCATAATCCCGACCTGGGCGATTCTCACGCCATCGGGACAGTATACCGTGGTCGGATCGTTGAAGCAGTCGCCGGCGTACTTGGCCATCACCGTGATGAATACCGTGATGTAGCTGAACGAGGATCCATAATAGAGGGGGATCCGCCGCTTGGCGACCAGTAGCGCAATAATCGTCCCAAGACCCGACGTGAACAGCGTGACGCCCACGTCAAACTTCGTGAGGATTGCGACCAGGACAGTGGCGGGGAACATAGTGAGCACCTGCTGGAAACCCAAACTCAGCATAGCGCCCATCGGCGGGACATCCTCAGGCATGTACCCAATGACCGCACCAGCCGGAACCACCTTCTTCTTCTGAGCCATGTGTCTCCTCTCCTGCGAACATTGACTAGGATAGTTGGTTGAGGCACGTCGTCGGCTTCGATCTTCGCGTTGACTCCCTATATCACCCCCCTCCCGGGCCTCCGGATCTCAGGCCGCGCACGTCCGGCGACACTAGCGCAGCGGCTCGAGCTTCAGGCCATACACGGGCTCGCCGTAGACGTGGCGCACGGGCTCCCAGACCGGCTTGAGTAGCATGCCGGTGTGTATGTGGTCCAACGAGTCGGCCTTGATCTGCCCCATCGACTTGATGCCGTTCTCGAACTGAGCCACGCCGATAATCAGGAAGCGCTCGTCGAAGCCCCACGGCAGGTTGAAGATCTGCGTGTAGGCGAGGAGCGTCGCGTTGCCCTGAGGGGCGATGGCCTCGAACTCGCGACCGTGACATTGGAGACACCGTTCGTGTTTTGGATAGTGAACGCGACCGCAGTGCGTGCACTTGTACCCGGTGATCTTGATGTCGCTCATGGTAGCCCCTTTCCTACGATGCCCTCTTTAGGACGAAGGCCAGGACGTTGTTTCCGAAGCCGCCGAAGTTGACGGTGAGACCGACTCTGGCGTTCTTGACCTGGCGCTCCTTGGGAAGCTCGTGGCGCAACTGCCAGGTGATCTCGACGATCTGCGCGACGCCCGTGGCACCGACAGGATGTCCGCGGGCCTTGAGGCCACCTGAGACGTTGATGGGTAGCTTTCCCCCAAATCGCGTCTGGCCCGCAAGTGCCGCCTTGCTCCCCTCGCCTTTGGCGAAGAACCCGACGTGTTCGCTCTCTGCGATCTCCAGGACGGTGAAGGCATCGTGGAGCTCGGCGACGTCGACATCGGAGGGCTTGAGCTTTGCACGCTCGAATGCCTGCTGCGCCGCGAGGCGGACTGCCTTGAGATCGGTCGGATCGTCGCGCTCTTGAAGGGTGTGCGTATCGGTGGCCTGCCCGAAGCCGGCGACGACGATGGGTGGTTTCTTGGTCAGTTCGTGTGCCATCTCGAGTGGGCAAAGGAGCACTGCTGCCGCGCCATCGCTCACGGGACACGCATCGTAGAGGCGGAGCGGATCTGCGACCGGTGGATTGTTGACCACCGAGTGCGGGCTGTCGTAGATACCCTCCTTGGTGATTAACATCTCGACGTGCGCATAGGGGTTGAGCGCTCCCATTTCCTGGTTCTTGATGGCCACAGCCACAAGCGCCTCGTGTGTGAGGCCATGCTGCTCCATGTACAGCCGCGTGAACATCCCCGCCATACCGGGGAGCGTGATGCCGTAGGGGTACTCAGCTTCAGGATGTGTGAGCGTGGCGACGAAATCGGTCGCGCGCCATCCGGTGACCTCACGCATTTTCTCGCCGCCGGCGACGAGGACGATGTCCGAATAACCCGAAGCGATCGCTTGCACGCCGTTCTTGATGGCCGAGGCGCCCGAGGCGGGACCGTTTTCCACCAGGTCGGCAGCCGCCGGAAGCAGCGACAGGCGGTCGACGAGCGCGCTGGCAATGCCCGTCTGGTGCTGCAAGATGCCACCGCCCATGTTTGCCACGTAGACCGCGTCGACGGCGTGGTCTCCGAGTTGTGCGTCATCAAGTGCCTTCATCGAGGCGTAAGCGAGCATGTCGATGAGGCTATCTTCATCACGGCGTCCGAAGGGGATCATTCCCACGCCGATGATCGCGACGTCTCTCATAGCTTACCTCCCCTTGAGACCCGCGATCTTCTCGCGGATCATCGTCTCATCTGCCGCAATGATCTCCCGCTCGGCAACGGCCAGGAGGTCATCAGGAACCGGGCGATCACCGACAACCAGCCGCGGCTTGCTGTCGAAGTAGAGCTGGCGCGTCAGGCGGTAAGCAGGTGCCCCGCCCAACTCGTGCGGGATCGTGGTCGGTTCCAAGTCGTACTCAGTCATCCAGCGCCTGAACCCGATCGGGCTTTCTGCCACGATCAGGACCTCTTTCTGGCCGAGGAACTCGATGTGGTGCTCCATCTTTGCCGCGAAGAGGTGCGCACCGATGCGGAGCCCGCGATCGATCGCGAGCGTGTGCAAGCTCATGCCCGTCTCAGCTGTGTACATGCGGCTATTCACCATGCCCACGAGGATGCCATCGATCTGCCCGACAAGGCAGAACTCGTTCTGCACCCGGTAGTACTGCCATGCGAGCAGCTCGGAGTAGAGCCGGGCGCCGACGACGTTGTAGTAGTCCTTGTCGATGAAGAGCGTGGGATGCACGACCTTGAGCAGTGTGGGCACATCGGCGCGGGTCACCTCACGCACCACCATCCGCTTCCCATTGGCGAGCGTGATGACCTTTGCCGGATAAGGCGCCTGCGGAGCCTCTGGGGGACGTAGAACGGCTTCGAGCTCAATGTCCATCGCCATAGCTCA
>JAFGNI010000317.1 GCA_016927095.1 Anaerolineae bacterium
TCCCAGACCCAAGCATTCCAGGGCAACGAACCTGAAATACTCGTCATGTACCGCTTCGGTGAATAACCACCGATGCGCTCCTCGATAACGTCCCACTTTTTCTCCCAAGCTAGAACTTCTTCCGCCTTACCGTGGTGCATCAACTTGATCCTGCGTTCGAGAATCGCCATGGACTCAGTCCTTTCGCTCGATGATACTTAGGCAGCTACTGGGCTGACAACGCCTTCGAGGGATGCTAGCCGAGGCATGAGGCAGAATACGACGGGCTTCCTATGTCAAGCACCATCGTCATAGGAGACGAGGCGGGAGCTGGGAGCTGCTTTGTGTGCGGCAGTGCTAGCTCAAGAAGAGAAGGATCCGGCAACATCCTGCGCATCATCAGTATAGCATACGCGGGGACTCTGCGCAACAACTGACGTCGGTTGCTCGACAACCTGGCTCATCATCGAGGCGCGAGATCCAGCACTTCGTTCGGGATGACAGACAGGATGTCGTGCTGGCTTGAGCCGCTTTCGCGAGGTGGCGGTGACCAGGATAGCAATCGGCTTGTGTGGTACAGAAGATGCGTGCGCTCCGGGTATGCGATGTCACGTCGGTATCGCAGTCAACCCGGCGAGATCTGAGCCGGTCAGAACCGCGTGAACTGATAGCCGACGCCCTGGACAGTCTGAATATAGCGGGGCTGGCTGAGGTCGGGTTCGAGTTTCCCTCGGAGCCGGTGCACGTAGACGCGGAGCGCGTCCTTCTGCACCTCCTGTAGTGGCCAAAGGCGATCGATCAAAAAGCCCGCGCGGAGTGTGTGGCCGGCGTTGCGAAGTAGGATATACAGCAGCTTGGTCTCCGTCGGGGTGAGTGTCTGCTCAACACCGTCGAGCATGATGCGCTGGTGCGCGAAGTCAATCTGCAGATGCTCGTCCACATCGATGACCGGCTTCTGGGCATAGGAGAAGTCGCCGATTCGACGCAGGACACGGCTGACCCGCACCTCCACCTCTCTCGGGAGGAAAGGCTTCGTGACGTAGTCCTCCGCATAGAGCTGCAGCCCCCGGATCACGGACTTGTGATCGTGAACGCCCGTGAGCATGATGACGGGCAGATCGGAGTAGGCCTGCACGGCCTCGCAGAACTCAAAGCCGCTCATCCCCGGCATCAGCATGTCGACCACGGCCAAATGTGGAAGACCGTGGCGGTCGATGTAGTCCAGCGCCTGCTGGCCCGATGTCACCGTCACAGCCTCGTAGCCGGCGTTTTCTAGCGTCCGCCTCAGGATCTCCAGCACCGACGTATCATCGTCGATAATCAGAATGCGCTGCGCGCTCGCTTCGGTCACGTCCACCATAGACACCTTGCCTCCCCGCTAAGCCCCATTATAGGAAGAACCAGCCATCTGCAAAGTCAACCAGCGGCGAAAGAGCGTTTCCCCCGTCGCGGTGAAAGACAGCGCACCCTCGCATTCACCCAGCACCGTAGTATGATAGGGACAGGGAGTCCAGTATCGGGACACGTGATCGAGTTCGGGGACGACTCAAGTCACGAGTCACGAGTCAGGGTCACAAGTCGTGGTTGATCGTAGGGTCAATCTCGGTAGACAGACATGACTCGTGACTCGTGACTTTCGACGCCAGACATAGTCTCATCAAAGGTATCACCAATCCATCAGATAGGATACATATACCGTATGACCATCGCACTTGGCATCGACACCGGCGGCACCTATACCGACGCCGTGCTGGTGCAACAGGAATTCGAGAGCAATAACGGCAATGGACGGGAACATCTGGGGGTCTTGGCCGCCACGAAGGCCTTGACCACGCACCGCAATCTAGCCTTGGGGATCGAAGCAGCCGTTCGCGGGGTCTTCGCGCCCGAGGCACGCCTGGAACCTGCCGCAGATCGGGAGATCGGGCCGGGGCACGTCAAGCTGGTCGGGCTCTCCACGACCCTGGCGACCAACGCCATCGTGGAAGGTCAAGGCAGTCCGGTCTGCCTCATCCTGATCGGCTATGACGAGCAACTGATCCGCGACCGTTCCTTTGAGGAGGAACTGGTTACACCAAATGTCGTCTATATCCACGGCGGTCACACCATCGATGGCGAGGAGCGCGAGCCACTGGACGTGGCTGCGGCGCGGGAGGCCATTCTGGCGAACTGCGACAAAGTCGCAGCCTTCGCCATCTCCAGCTACTTCAGCGTCCGCAATCCCGACCACGAGCTACGCGTCAAAGCTCTCGTCGAGGCCATCGCCAAGGACCGGCGCGGGCTGCCGTTGCCGGTGACGTGCGGGCACGAGCTGACGACCAAGCTCAATGCCATCCGGCGCGCGACAACCGTGGCGCTCAACGCGACGTTGATCGCGACGCTGCGCGATCTCATCCTGACCGTGCGCGAAGCGCTGAATCAACTCGGTATCACCGCACCGCTGATGATCGTCAAGGGCGACGGCTCCCTGGTCCGCTCCGATTGGGCGGTCCAGCGTCCCATCGAGACGATCCTCTCGGGGCCTGCCGCCAGCGTGGTAGGCGCCTGGCACATCGCTGGGCGCAAGGATGTATGGGTTGTCGACGTCGGTGGCACCACGACCGATATCGCCGCGCTGCGCAACGGGAGGCCCCGGCTTAACCCACAGGGAGCGCACGTGGGCCGGTGGCGGACCATGGTGGAGGCCGCCGATGTTCACACCGTCGGGCTCGGCGGCGACAGCCACGTGCAGTTCAGTACCAACGGGCACACCGGTCAACCCCGCGCCCTCGACGATCCCCTCACCGTGGGACCGCTGCGCGTCCTGCCCCTCTGCCGGCTGGCTGCCGAGCACCCCGAGATCCTCGCCGAACTGGAGCACCAGCAACACGTCAAGAAGCGCCCGCTGCTGCCCTTGGTCGCGCAGTTCTTGGTGCCCCGCCGTCCACCCACAGGCGATCTGTCGCTCTCCGATCGGGCCCTGGTCGCGCGCGTGCAGGAGCACCCCGTCTCCTTGGTGAGCCTTGCTCAGGATGGGGCCTACAGCGCCTTCCTCTCTGAACGGATCGCCAGGCTGACGGCGCAGCAGGTGGTGCTCCGGTCCGGCTTCACGCCGACCGACGCGCTGCACGTCTTGGGCCACTTCGAGTCTTGGGACACAGAGGCATCGCGTCTGGCGGCGGCGTTGCTCGCCCGGCAGCTGGGATCGTCCATCGAGGATTTCTGCCTCCGCGTCGTCGCCACGGTCTCACGTAGGGTAGCGACCGAGTTGGTCACGAAGGTCCTAAGTGATGAGGTGGCCCTGGCCAATTGGACCACCGAGCCGGTTGCGGCGGGGTTGTTGGCCCGGGCGCTCGGCGCGGTAGGCGAGACCGATCTCGGCTGCCGGTTCACGTTGCGCCAGCCGGTGGTTGCCGTGGGGGCGCCCGTCCAGGCCTATCTCCCTAAGGCAGCCAGAGCCCTCAACACCGACCTTATCGTCCCGGCCCACGCCGGCGTCGCCAACGCTATCGGCGCCGTCGTCGGCAGCGTCGTCCAGCGCGCCACCGTTCTGATACGTCCCGTCGACTTCGGCGAGATCTACCGGCTGCATCTGCCCGGTAACCTTGGCTTGCCCGAGACCGTCAAGGACTTCACCCGTCTGGAGGACGGCATCGCTTTTGCTGAAGCAACGGTACCCTCACACCTCGTCGCGTTCGCGGAGGCTGCCGGCGCGGATCACGTAGAGATCCATCTCGCTCGCGCCGATCACACCGGCCCGATCCGCGAGAAGATCGAGGACAGCATCTTCCTCGAATCCGTGCTGGAGTTCACGGCGGTGGGCCGGCCCGCGACCGCGGAGTGAGGAGAAGAGCGATCAGCAGTCAGCTATCAGCAGGAGTAAGGAGTAAGCAGAAAGGAGTAAGCCCCAACTGCAGTACTTCTTACTCCGTACTCCTTACTCCTGCTGTCGGCTGACTGCTGATAGCTGATAGCTGTTAGCTGCAGCGAGCCTCCCATGCACGAAACACTCACAATCCGAAGACTGACACCGGAGAATGCGCGGGAGCTTACGGCCTTCTACAATGGGCTGAGTGCGGCATCGAAGCGCACGTTCCGTCCGTTGGGGAAGCAGACGACCGTGGACATCTGCGCCCGGATCGGCGCCGAGAACACCGGTGACCCGAACATGGATCGGAACCTGCCGGTCAAGTATGATCTGATCGCTGTGACTGAGGAAGGGATTGTGGGCTGGTCCTTTCTCTGGAACCTGGATGCCGCGGATCCCGAGGAGGGTCCAGTCTTCGGGCTGGCAGTCGCAGATGCCTATCACGGTCGCGGCATAGGCACGGCGCTGATGCGCCGTGTGATAGAATGGGCGGATACAGCAGGTATCCCGCAGGTCATTCTGACCGTGGTGCAGGACAACGCCGTCGCTGAGCATCTCTACGAACAGCAGGGCTTCGTCCGCTACGGCGAGTTCGTAAGCGAGGACGGGTTGCCGTACTATAGGATGAGAAGGACAAATCGAAAGTCTTGAGTCGAAAGTCAAAGGACTTTCTCA
>JAFGNI010000318.1 GCA_016927095.1 Anaerolineae bacterium
CAGCGTGGTCATCTACCGTCCCTGGTGTCGCTTCCTCTGCCCCTTCGGGCTACTGAGCTGGGGCGCGGAGCAGGTGAGCGTCATGCGCCCGCGCATCGACCGCGACGTCTGCAAGGGCTGTCAAGCGTGCGTGAAGGCGTGCCCCTCGGGCGCGATGAAGGATTTTTACGAAGGTAAAGCCATCCACGCCGACTGCTTCGCCTGCGGTGCCTGCATCGAAGCGTGCAAGGTGAAGGACGCGCTGGCGTGGCGGCGCAAAGGTGAACCACTGAAACACTGAAACAGCTGATCGCACTGAGAAGCTGAGTCGCCGGCGATCGAGACCTTTGAGGTTTTCTTGTGGACTAGATATCCTCAAGCCAAGAAAACCTCAAAGGTCTTCGTCGTTCAGAAGCGATAGGTCACGCCGACGACGCCGGACACGAAGGTGTCGGGGAACTCGGCGGCGAAGCGGCAGATAGGGCCGAAGCCGGTGCAGTGAGAGGCGGAGATCAGGTCGGGCTGCCACTGTTTAAAGGCAGTGATGGTCTGCTCGATCTCGTCGGCCTCGGCGCGGGCGAGGTGGAACCCGCCCAAGACGGCGTGAATACGCTCGACCCCGGTGAGTGCCTGAGCGTGCATGACCGTGTTGACGATGCCGGCATGGGCGCAGCCGGCGACGACAACGAGGCCCTTGTCCTCAAGGTTGAGGACGAGGGCCTGATCGTCCTCGACATCATCGCGGATCAGCCTATCGCCGTCGCGGTAGTAGGCCTGCTTCGACCTACCGGAATGCTCGAAACTCTCCCGGGGAACATAGCCCGTGGTCCAGCAGCCGGGCGCAAACTCATAGGGATCCTCGGCGGTGACGATCTCCGCGCCGAGCACCTCCCAGATCCCGGTGGGCGGCGGCGCGGCGGGGCCGAAGCGCTTGCCGTCCTTGCCGATGCGCCACCGCTCGCGCAGGGCAGCGGGGTGCATCACCACCGGCACGCGCTTCTCCTGCGCCCAGGCGTCTACCTCGGCTGAGGTCGTCCCGGCGGGCCATTCCCGTGAGACGGGGCGGCGATCCATCGCCTGTAGCACATCGGTCATCGCCGCGGTGTGGTCCCAGTGCCCGTGGCTGAGCGCGACCGCATCGACCGCGGTGAGGTCAAGCTCCATCCGGCGGGCATTCTCCATCAGCGCGACGCGGCTGCCCCCGGCGTCCCAGAGGATGCGCAGCCCGGCGTCGGGTAGGTCGATCAGCGCGGCGAACCCGTGCTCCGCGAGGAGCGGCTTATCGGTGAAATAGGTCACGCTGTCGGTCGATGTCACGATCACGTCAGCGCGGTTGTCGACGAGGACCGTGACGGTAGCGGTGGAAACAGCGCCGAACTTGGGGATTGTGTTCATTTCTGCTGCTCCCTTCTGATATCGTGGGCACAAAAGACAGATGACAGATCAATCCACAGATTGCACAGATTACACAGATTACACAGATTACTCAGATGAACTACCTGATGAAGGAGCAGCAAAGCTAGCACCGCCCCATCCCGTTTCCCCTGTTACCTTTCCCTTGTCCCCTAGTTCACGTCTTTATGGTACCGCTCGTCGCCGACGTCGGCTTGGAGCCGATGCATCTTGTCCTTGAGTGCCGTCACCACGTCGGCGTACGCCGGATCGTCGACAACGTTGTTGAGCTCATACGGATCGGCCTCGAGATCGAAGAGCTCCCACTCGGGGTCATAGGTCTCGTCGATCGCGCCGGCTTGGCCCAGGGCGTCCGAATAGTAGTAGATGAGCTTGTAGCGCTTGGTGCGGACGCCGTAGTGGGCGTAGACGTTGTGATGCGCCTTGTGCATCCAATAGCGGTAGTACATCGCCTCGCGCCAGCCATCGGGGGTCTCACCACGGAGGAGCGGTCGGAAACTGCGGCCCTGCATGTCGGCGGGGATATCGACGCCGGCGAGGTCGAGGAAGAGCTCGGGGAAGTCGAGGTTGAGGACGATGTCGTCGTTGACGGTGCCCGGCGCTACCTCCTTGGGGAAGCGGAGGATGAAGGGCATCCGGAGCGACTCCTCGTACATGAAGCGCTTGTCGTACCAGCCATGGTCGCCGAGGAAGAAGCCCTGGTCGGAGGTGTAGATGACGAGGGTGTTCTCGCTCAGGCCCTGGTCGTCGAGATAGTCGAGCAGGCGCCCGACGTTGTCGTCCACGCTGGCGATGACGCGCAGGTACTCCTTGATGTAACGCTGGTAGGCCCACTTGCGCATGTCGTGCTCACTGAGGCCGCGCGGCATCTCCACCTTGAGATCCATGTCGTGCATATGGACGCCCACGCGCATCTCAGCTGCCGCCGCGGCGGAAGCGCGGTTGGCGTAGTCGTCGTAGAGGGTCTCGGGCTCGGGGATCTCCTCGTTCAGATACATCGCAGCGTGCTTCTCGTCGGAGACCCAGGGGCGGTGCGGCGCCTTGTGGTGCACCATCAGGCAGAAGGGACGCTCAGGGTCGCGGCGCTCCAGCCAGTCGAGGCTATAGTCGGTGATCAGGTCGGTGACGTAGCCCATCACGGTCTCGCGACGACCGCCGTCGGGACCCTTGAAGATGAATTCGGGGTTGTGGTAGATGCCCTGGCCCGGCAGGACAACCCAGTCATCGAAGCCCGTGGGGCAGTGGTCGGGCCCGGTGCCCAGGTGCCACTTGCCGAAGATGGCAGTCTGGTAGCCCGCCGCCTGCAGCAGCTTGGGATAGGTCTGAAGACGGTTGTCCATATGCGTGTCCAGCGTCGTGACCTCGTTGATGTGGTTGTAGGTACCGGTGAGGATGACGGCACGGCTGGGCGTGCAGATCGAGTTGGTGCAGAAGCAGTTGTCGAAGCGCATGCCGCCCTCGGCGATGCGATCAAGGTTCGGCGTCTGGTTAATCCGACTCCCGTAGCAGCTCATAGCATGCGAGGCGTGGTCGTCGGACATGATGAAGATGATGTTGGGACGTGTGTCTGGCATTGTTTCACGGCTCCTTGTAGTTGGCAGGCCCGGCATCCATAGCAGAGGCGGCGCCGGTATCCCGGCGGCGTCTTGGGTGCTCGCGAGCGACAGCATCGGGCCACAGTGGCCCAACCGTCAAACCCAAGTATAGTCCAGACTTGTGAGCACGCACATCGGATCGCAACCCACCAGGCTGACAGACCCCAGCAGGCGGCTGCTGGGCCGTGTCCTGACGCTGGCCTGCCTCTTGGCCCTCTTCGCCCAGCTAAGTCTGGCGATCCCGAAGCTGTCAATGACCTATGATGAGCCGATCTACACAGCCATCGGCTATGCCGACTGGACGACCAAGGACTTCTACTGGCATGGGATCATCGGTCACGGCCCCCTCGTCAGTATGTGGGCGACATGGCCCCTACTGATAGGGACCGGACGCATGGATGTCACAGAGCTTGCCACCTGGGGAACCGGCGATTCCCTGGGATTTGGCCGGGACGTGCTTGCCCATTGGGGCAGTCTCGAGACGCTCCTCTTCTTGACACGCTATCCCATCATCTGGTTGACCCTGATCTTGGCAGCGGCGGTCACCCGGTGGGCGAGACAATTGCAGGGGGAGCGTGTTGCCGCCCTAGCGTTGGTGCTGTTTGCCTTTGAGCCCAACGTCATAGCCCACGGGCAAGTGAACACTACAGATATGGGTGTCACCACCTTTGGGTTCATCAGCACGCTGCTGCTCGCCGCCTACTTGCGGCGGAAGAGGACGGCGTTGCTCGTCGGCACCGGTGTGACGCTTGGCGCAGCGATAGCCAGCAAAGCCTCAGGGTTGTTCTGGGTGGGTACGCATGGGCTCATCGTCACCATCTTCATGCTGACCGAGGCACGCGTGCAACAGGCGCCTGTGCTGCGCAGCTTGGTGAGATGGGGAGTCCGTCTCGCCGCTATGCTTGGTATCGCCCTTGTCACCCTCTGGGCCGTCTATGGCTTTGAGACCGGCGCGCTTGCATCCGGCAGGGCGTACGCATCTCAAAGAGCCAGCAGTTTGAGCAGGAAGCGATCATCCCAGCCGGCCCTGAGGCGCTTAGCCCGGATGC
>JAFGNI010000319.1 GCA_016927095.1 Anaerolineae bacterium
CGGCAGCGGGTGTCGCTGTTACGGCAGCCGGCGTCGCCGGTTCAGCAGGTGAAGCCGCAGCACTGCTTGGCTGGGTCAGCGTCAAGGAGCACCTCAGGGCGTGAACTAGGAGATGGACAGAGCGTTACCGCCGTTCATTGTACTGGTTAACAAGGGTGCGGCAAGGCTTCCATGCGAAGCTGCCCTGTGGAAGGAGAGGGTCCACAGGGCAGCTTGCCCAGGAGGTCGGTGGTGGTGGCGATATCGACTGCCGCCACCACCACCCTTAAGGAAGAAGACTAGTTCCTGGCCCCTTGAGGGTCGATGTCGCGTATCCGGCGGCTGAGCTCCTTAAGCGGAACGCCGGTGCCCCCGTGACGCCCGGGTCCGGGCGACATAACACCCTTTGCCCTGGAACGTCCGGACGTAGCCTTCGTTCGCGAGGACCTCGATGGCCCTTCGTGCGGTGATCCGGCTGATGCCGTGGTAGGCGGCCAACTGGCGCTCAGAGGGGAGTTTCTTACCGACCTCGTATCCTCCTCCCTCAATCTCAGCACGTAGTTGATCGTAGAGCTGTCTGTAAAGCGGTACCGAACTATCAGCGCGCAGCATGGGTTTCCTCCAGAGATTCCGATCAGCACTCTCATTAAACCCCATGCAGTTATCAGAGACCTAGAGAAACGCGCCTCTCAGTTGACAAAAACCTTCCAATTCTCAGCCCGGACGGGACCCGCTCAGAATGACAGATAGCCCTTCTTGGGGTTCAAATGCGACGGTCTAGAATTTGGGATTGTGGGCAGCCCGATGAATGCTATACTTGAGATTGTCCTCTCATCACGATGTGGGAGACTTGGCACCATGGTTGAACGCACAGATCAGTCGATAGTCAGGATCCGAGGCTAAGATGGCGAAGACGGAGAGAGAACAGCTAATGTCGCAGCGCGTTTCTTGGTTGATCTGGGCGGGTTTGGCCGTCTTGGTGATCCTTCTAGGATCTGCGTTCTCCCAGGCTTGGCGAACGAACCAAGCACTCAAAGGGGAGCTCGCGACGCTGCAGCCAATGGTGACAGCCGCCCTGCGCGAGCAGAGCACGCTGGAGGCGCATCTTGCCTACGTGCAGAGTGATGCCTACGTGGAAGCGTGGTCCAAGACGCGGGCCAAGATGGCTTTGCCGGGTGAGACGCTGGTCGTCTCTGTCTACGCGACCCCAACGCCGGTCGTCGAGCCGGTTCCCGAGAGCCCAGCTCCGCTCCCCGCGGAGGAGCCGGCTCCACTTGGTTGGCTGAAGCGGCTGCTAGGCCAGTGACCGGCGCGGCTGAGGGGGCTGCAGGCAACGTTGCCGAACCTGTGCACCCGCTAGTCTCACCGGTCGCCCTCGAAACGGTGGCCCGCATCGCCCGAGAGGCCGGTGCGCTGATCCGCGACACCTACGGGGCGCACGGTGCGGTTGACTTCAAGGGCACTGTCAACCCCGTTACGCAGACAGACAAGGCGGCTGAGGCCCTGATCTTCTCGGGTCTAGAGGAGGCGTTCCCGGATCCGAGGATTTTGGGGGAGGAGTCGGGCGGCGACAGTGCTCTGGGCTCGTTTACCGGCACCGATCCCCTATGGCTGGTCGATCCCCTCGACGGCACCAACAACTTCGCCCATGGATTCCCGCACTTCTGCGTCTCAATCGGCTTGGCTGCCCGCGGTGCTGTCCAGTTGGGTGTGATCTACGATCCGATGCGGGATGAGATCTTCACGACGATGCGTGGGCACGGTGCGCACCTTGATGGCCAGTCGATCCACGTCTCCGACACCGCTAAGCTAGCCGATGCATTCCTGGCGGCGGGATTCTCCTATGCTCGTCGCGTTGTGGCCGAGAACAACGCTAGAATGCTGGATGTCTTTCTGCGGCGCTCCCAAGGTGTTCGGCGCGCGGGCTCCGCTGCGCTCGACCTCGCCTACGTGGCCTGTGGGCGGTTCGATGCTTTCTGGGAGCCGGGCCTGAGCCCGTGGGATATCGCAGCCGGCCTGCTCCTGGTCGAGGAAGCCGGTGGGCGCTTCAGCGATTTCAGTGGTGGTGACAGCCGGGTCTTCTCTGAAGGCGAGCTTCTGGCCAGCAACGGCAAGATCCACGATGAGATGCTCCGGGTGCTGCGAGAGGGCCGCGGGGCCCCTCACCCCGATTTCCCTTCGCTGAGCTCCTGATCGGATAGCCAGGCCTCCAGCTCCGCCGCGATCTTGCGGTCGGTGACAGCCATAGGCAGTGTCTGGATGTCGGCCATGGTTGCCCAGCGGAAGTCTTGGCATTCGAAGCACTGTGGTTCTCCATCGGTCAGGCGACAGATGAAGGCGTGGAGCGTGATGCGGAAGTGCGTGTAGGCGTGCTTGACGACCGTCAAGGTCTCGTCGATCTTGACGGTGATGCCCATCTCCTCCCACATCTCGCGGTAGAGCGCTTCCGGTAGGGATTCCCCCTCATGGCGCTTGCCGCCGGGGAACTCCCAGAGCCCGCCTAGCATTGCATCCTGCAGTCGACGCGCGACCAGAGCCTCCGCCTCTCCATCCGCGTTCTGGCGGAGTGTCACCGCCGCCACGACATCGTAGTGGGGGAGGGCTTTGCGGACCTTCGGTGCCGGGTAGCTCTCCTGCTCGCCCAAGTCGCAGGCCCTGCAGAGGTCGCGCCACGGGCAGAGCAGACACTGCGGGGACCGCGGTGTGCAGAGGGTGGCCCCCAACTCCATCAATGCCTCCGTAAACGCGCCAGGGGCATCCTCGGGCATCCACAGTTGGACCGCTGCTTCTAGATCGGAATCCCGCGGATCCGGTTCTGCCAGGACCCTGGCCATGACCCGGCGGACGTTGCCGTCGACAGCCGGTGCCGGAATCCCGAAGGCGATGCTGGCAATGGCGCCGGCGGTGTAGGGGCCGATGCCCGGCAGCGATTTCAGTGCGGCGACGTCACCGGGGAGTTGACCGTCGTAGTCTCGCGCCACCTGCTGCGCTGCCCTGTGGAGCGAGCGGGCCCGGCTATAGTAGCCCAAGCCCTCCCAGAGCTTGAGGACGTCTTCCTGCGAAGCCTCGGACAGCGCATCGATGGTGGGAAATCTCTCGAGGAAGCGGCGGTAGTAGTCGACCACGGTGTCGACCTGGGTCTGCTGCAGCATCACCTCCGAGACCCACACCCGATAGGGCGTGCGATCGTGACGCCACGGCAGGTTCCGCGCGTGCCGGTGGTACCACGTGAGGAGGCGTCTCTGCGCCTCCTCACGGTATGCCGCAAGATACTGTCGCCGCTCGCCGTCCAGGCTCATTGGGCGGCGAAGACGTTGGGGGCGGGTGGTGTCATATGGACGTAGACCCACGTCCCCGGATCTGCCGTGTGGCTATAGACCACGTGGCTATCTACACCGGCATAGGGTGCGGTCCATTGGTAGAGCCACTTGGCATCCAGGATCGAAAGGTTGACACAGCCATGGCTGCGCGTGAAACCGAAGCTGTTGTGCCAATAGGCGGCGTGCAGGGCATAGGCGCCGTTGAAATACTGGGTCCACTCGACATCCTCCAGGTAGTACCAGAGGGGGCTGTCCGAGGCGACATCACGGTTTTGCATCGGCGTGCTGGTGTACTTGCCCCAGATGCGCGTCAGGCCATTGGGCGTCCACGTGCCTGTGCGTCCCGAGGAGATGAGGGTTGCGAAGACCATGCGTTCGCCCTCATAGGCAGCGATCGTCTGCTCAAAGGTGTTGATCTCGAGCCACTTCTCACCCGGCTCGACGCCTTCGGGCGGTGGGTCCACGTCAACCCGTGCCGTGGCTGATTGCTCGATCCACTGATCCGGTCCGACCATATACCAGAGCTGCTCGCCCATCGGCTCCTGCGCATAGAGCGTCACGCGGTCGTACCGACGGAGCACGATGTCTACGCGCTCGACGCCACCCGGTACGCTCGCTGGGCGCGTATCGCGGTTGAGCCAGGCGAAAGGATACTGCGGTTGCTCGCTGAGGACCACGCCGCGGAATGAGGAGGGGTTGGTGAAAGCGATGTGCGCACCGCGGATGAACTCGCCGGTGTTGATCTCATACCAAGTCTCCCCGTTATATTCAGCCGATCCTACAACGCTGACCCAGTTGTCCCCGGCTGTGAACTGGCGCAGCGGTGGCAGACCTGCAACGGCCTCCTCGGGATGCCCGTAAGTCGGAGCCGGGAGCGGTCGGACGTAGGCGAAGGCGTAAGGCGTGATGGCCCCCTCCGGTGGCTCTAGCTCCTCGACAGCCAGTTCAGGCAGTGGATCCGGCAGCTGGGCGCGCAGGAAACTAAGCCGCATAGCACGAGCACCGGGGCCGTAGGGCGGGCAGCGGGAAGGGTTTCGCGCCAGCATCGTCATGGTACAGATGTAGTCCCCCTCAACGTTGTTGGCGAAGAGCTGAAGGGACGCTTTGTCAATGCCTGACAGGGACGCTGGGGCGGCTAACGTCTGAGATGCTATCGTCGACAGGGACAGTGCGAGGGCGACGGCGAGGACCGCGACAAAGCGACAGCGCCCCCACAGCCTGGGGAACCCGTCTATCTGCAATAACGGAGATCGGCTTGGTCGTCGCATTTTGAACATCACGGTATGGGATGTATCCTATAGGGTGTC
>JAFGNI010000320.1 GCA_016927095.1 Anaerolineae bacterium
AACAGCGCACCATAGATCGTAAAGAGCACCACGTAGCCGTGCTGATCGGCGATCGGACCGCCAATGTAGGCGCCGATGGCCCCTGCCCCGGCACCGGCGACATTCGAGAGGCCCAGATACCGGCCCGCCTCCTTCGGCGGGACGATCTCCGTGCCCAGCGCCCAGTTGGCCGAGTAGAAGAGACCCATCGCCGCACCGATCAGCGAGCCCGCCAAATAGAGCGCCGGTATCGTGGGCACCAGGAGAATCACCGCGATCCCCACAGCAGCGACAGCGCCGGCCACCGCCACCAGCAGACGCTTCCCGAACCGGTCGGCCAGCCAGCCACTAGGCACCGCGGTCACCATGATGAAGATGCCCACGAACATCATCACCTGAGCCGCCGGGCCTGCGGCCTTCTCCCCCGGCAGATCTACAAACCGCTCCTGCAGAAAGTAGACCATGAAGGTCGCCAGATTGGTCGCCGCAACCAGGAAGGCCAGCCGGTTGGTCACCCACCAGACGAAACTGTGGTGCTCGCGTACATCGCCCCCGAGGCTGATCGCCACACTGGCCCACACCCCCACGAGGACCGCGCCGCCCATCGTGATCACGCCGGCCAACACCGTCAACACCGTCGTCCAGCCGCCGGCGAGGGCCGCAAACCCCCGGAGCACAACGTTGGCGACGGCGCCGGTGCCCAGAATCACGACGGTGAAAGCCCCTGTCATCAACGCCAGCCGGACCAACGTCTCACCGATGCCATCCTTCGGCGGTATGCGAAGCCGCTCCTCCGGCACGAACATCGTGATCGCCATCGAGACCACCATCACCGTCATCAGCGTCACCAGAGCGCCCCAGAGATTCCCCCCCTCGATCATCTTGGCAATGACAAAAGACGAGAAGATCAGAGGAACCGGAAGCTCCAGCAGCGCCTTGATGCCCGAGGCCCGGCCCCGCTTCTCCTCAGGCACCAGATCGGGGATCAAGCCCTGGGTGGCGGCGTGGGCTGTGTTTGATGCCACCATCGAGAGGGTGTAGAGGGCGAAGAGCGACCAATAGCCCGCCATCCCTTCCATCGACGCAGTGAGTCCGATCAGAGCGAAGATCACCAGTTCGCCCAGCGTCCCTACCAGGATGAAGGGGCGGCGACGGCCCCAGCGCAGCGTGTTGCGATCGGAGAAGAGCCCCATCGCCGCCTGTACGAGCACCGCCACCATGAGAGACCACAGGCGCATCCTTCCGACGAAGGTCCCCTTGACGGTCTCCCCAACGAAGCGCTGCACCAGCAGCGGCACGACCAGCGGAGACAGCGTCTGTGACCGCGTCGTCAGCGCAAACCAATAGCTGTTGATGGTCAGGTAATCATACCAGCGCAGTTCGCGATCCATAGTGACTCCTTAAAGGGAGATGACAGGCGCATTGACCTCCGGCGCACCTGTGCTAGCCTTGACGGCATCCATTATCGCCGCGGGCGACACCTGCGCTACCCTCGCTACCCTGACGGACAGGGGATGCGACGGCGAGATCAGGCGGGCAGGTGCGGGTCAGGGCCGTGTCTTCGGAGCTCAGATTGGGAATGTCCACTCTGTGGCGCGGGCCATCATACCATGGGAACTTGATAGCTCAATTAGGAGATAGCCATGTCTGAGCCCAAGCCCGACAGTGCCTACACCCTGCGGTACCCGCGACGCCGTATAGCCCGTGCTGTCCTGCGCGGCGTGGGGCGTGCCTTGCTGCCCATCCTCACCCGCACGACGGCCTCGGGGCTCGACCACTTTCCCGAACGCGGCCCCCTGATCGTTGTCGGCAACCACATCGCCGCGATGGAGGTCGTATTGATGGTCGTCTATGCCCCCTGGCAAATGGAGTTGTTGGGACCTGGCGATATCGCCCCACCCCCGGCGCTGAACGCTATTGCGGAGTTCCACGGCTTCATCCCGATCAACCGCGGCAACCTCGACCGGCAGGCCTTGACCCAGGCGCTGGATGTGCTCCGGCAGGGTGGCATCCTCGGCATGTTCCCCGAGGGCGGCATCTGGGATCCCGGCGCGATGGAGGCCAAGCGCGGTGTCGCCTGGCTGAGTGCTTTGGCGGACGCGCCCATCTTGCCCATCGGCTTCGGGGGGCTGGAGGGGGCGCTGGACGCAGCCCTGAAGCTCAAACGGCCCAGGCTCGTGATGAATGTGGGCAGCGTGATACCTCCCGTCGTCCCCAATCCCGACCTGCCCCGGCGCGACGCGCTACGCCACGCCGCGATGGCGATCATGGAAGCTGTCGAAAACCTCATCCCGCCGGCCTACAGGGCCAAGCAGCCCGAGCTGCTCGACGAACGGTTCAGCCTCTCAATTGAGGCGCGCGATCCGAAAGGCAATGGCGTGCCGCTACCGGCAACGCTGCAGATCGTCCAAACCGACGCGCTCTGCAAGTTCTTCTATCGCCCGGCCATCCTGCGGATCTTCGTCAAGGACCTGCACCTGCCCGCGACACCGCTCCAACGACTCGACCAGGCGCCGCCCCAATCGCTTCTGAGCGCCCTGGATGCGATCCTCCACTACGTCGAAGCGGAGAATCCGGGCTTCTTCACCTATCGCTTCGGCTCTCGCGAGGGTGTCGCGATGGAAGCCGCGCTCCGAGAGCTGCGCGCCCTCGCCGCATGGGCCGACCAGACCGGCCTCAACCTCCACATCTGCCCGACCCGCCGCTACCGTCTCGCAGGCACCGATGAGGAGATCATCGAGCTTAGCCCGGGCCAGTCCCTGGTCTGGTGAGTCGGCCGGCACCACGAATCCCACCAATGTAGGGCGGCTAGCCGAGCCGCCCTGTTCGCCCGGGCCGCAGCCCCGACGCCGACCCCTCCGACGCCACCCACGCTTGGAGCGGACCACAGTCCGCGGTCTGCATCGAACCTCGGGCCGAGAGACGACCCAGGCCCGGCCCTCAGCCGTGCCGGACTGTGGTCCGGCACAAGCACAAGATGAGGCAGCTGAACGATTGACACATCTCGGTTCGCAGCTACAATGGCGTCAGCTGGCCCCCAAAAAAGCAATAGCCTGCGGGAGACGGCCTTTCCAGCTGAAGGCACCTGTCTATCTCCGACCGTGTGGATCGTATAGTCCACGCCCGATCGGCGGTAGAGAGGTGCCTTTTTCGTGATTCAACTCTGAACACGAGGTCTCTATGATAACAACGTTTGGCCGCTATCCAACACTAGGTGAAGTCATCGGCTACTATACGCAGCCGACCTTCCTGGCCTTCTTGGCCGACACCCTCCGGCACCGCCGCGTCGTCCTGGTGATCTCCCGGAAGAAGCATTGGGAGCCCAACTGGGCCCGGTTCGAGATCACGGCTCAGACGCCGGCAGATCTCGAAAGCCAGATCCGCGGCGCTATCAACGATGTCTTGGTCGACACCGCACCGGATGAACGGCCCGAGTACTATCCGGCCTTCCACCAGTCGGTTTGGAAAGGAGAGAGGGAGGCCGGTGACGATCGCGACCGCCACATGGACTGTGTCTTCGAGGCCGATCTGCCGCTGTGGCGGGACGCCTTCCAGGACGTCACCGCCATCATCGCGCGCTTTGAACAAGACGGCGTCCCCTACCTACACAAGTTCAGCGGTCATCGCAGCCTGCATGTGATTGTGCCCGGGGACATCTTGCCGCACGGCTATTCCGGCGAGAGCTCCAGGCGATTAGCCCACGCGCTGATGGCTTGGAGCGGTAGCCAGGCTCACCGCCTGCACAAGATCACGCGCATGGCCTACAGTCTAAATGAGGACACGGGTTTGGTCTGCTTGCCCATCGCGCGCGGTAAGCTGGATGCCTTCCGCCCCTGGCACGCCAACCTACATCTGGTCCGCATCCCTGAAGCGACGTGGGATCTCTGGGGCACGGATCGCGACAGGGCACAACTGGCCGAGTTGATCCGCGATCTGGAGGCCGTGGAACCCCCAACACCCACCCGGCACTGTCCCACAGTGCCTGAGCCCGAAGCGGCCCTGGCACCATACCGCGACCGCCTGGCACACCTGCCGATAGACGGATCCCCGGCGGAGGTCGTGCAGAGCCTGGACCCCAGGGAGGCCATCCCTGAGACAGCGCTGATCGCGGCGATGGCAGATCCCGAGGTCGACGCGCGCTGGCTCGCGGCCGAAGCCTACGTCCTCCACGGACACTCGCTCTCGCGAGCGGGTTTCGAGGCCTTGGTCGCAGAGGAAGAGGAATATGCCCGATCCGCTGCGGTCGACGTGCTGCTGCGCTTCGAAGATGCCATCGTGCCCTTCGCCACCGAAGTACTCCGCCATCTCGACACCAATACCGCTGCCGGTGCGATGATTGCCTATCTGCTGACCCAGAGCGTGACGCTGCGGGAGGCCGTCTTCGCGGCCCTGTTGGCCGATGAGGGCAACACTGCGGACGCTCGTGTCGCCGCTGCCTGCTTGACCGGCACCATAGCCCAGGACTGGGCCCGGGCGGAGGAGCTCCTGGAGCCGATCCGGCGGCAGGTCGC
>JAFGNI010000035.1 GCA_016927095.1 Anaerolineae bacterium
CCGGTGCCGTTACCGCGGCCCGAGCAGACATCCTGGCTCCGCATGGTGCTCCAAGAGGGGATGAACCGTCAGATCAAGCGTATGACGGCGGCTGTCGGGCACCCCACGGTGCGCCTGGCACGCGTGGCGATTGGACATGTGACGTTGCCGATGGACCTGGCTCCCGGGATGTGGCGTGAGATGACCGCCGTTGAACGCAAGGTCTTGCTTGACGATGCCTGGCCCCGCGGGCGTCCAACTGCAGCGTTGCGCCGTCGCCGTCCGTAGATATGGAGGCCTCTGTGAAGCTCTCTGTGATCATTCCCGCTTACAACGAGATCGAGACCATCGAGGAGATCATCGCCCGCGTGCGCACCGTGAATCTTGACGTTCCGGTCTGGTCAAATCACGCGAGTGAGACGGTGGTCCAGATGGAGCGCGAGATCGTCGTCGTCGACGACGGTTCGACGGACGGTACGCGCGCCTATCTGGACACGCTCCGGGATGTGGCTGGTATCATCCCCATCTTTCACGAGCAGAACCAGGGCAAGGGGGGGGCTGTCTGGACAGGCCTCAAGGCTACGACGGGTGATATCTGCCTCATCCAGGACGCCGACCTTGAATATGACCCGCGCGAGTATGTCAAACTGCTACAGCCAATTCTCGAACGGCGTACGCAGGTAGTCTATGGGTCCCGGTTCCGCGGCGGACCCACAAAGGCCATGTTCTTCTGGCACATGATCGGCAACCGTTTTCTGACCGCGGTCACAAATGTGCTTTACAACACGATCCTCAGCGACATGGAAACCTGTTACAAGGTCTTCACTCGCCAGGTGGCGGATCGCCTCCATCTCCAGGCACGCGGCTGGGGTTTCGATCCGGAGATTACGGCTCAGATCCTGCTGAGCGGCTATCGCATCTATGAGGTGCCGATCTCCTACAGTGGCCGTGAGTTCACCGAGGGCAAGAAGATCTCATGGCGTGACGGATTCACGGTGCTCTGGACGCTGCTCAAGTACCGGGTCGCGGGCTATCGCTAGAACTCTCTCTGACTTACCTTCGCCTGGAACCCGACCCGGTTGGTGGTCGACTATCAGCGGTTGACCTTACACTTGACGGATCGACCGGGAAATGCCATGATGTTTGTGTGAACCACCTGGGGCCCGGCTGAGGGGAACATAGAGTGGGCGTGACGGCGTTCAGGCTTCCTACGATCACGCGTCCAATCCGGCATCTGCAGCGTTACCGGCAGATCCTGGTGGTCTTCACGCGCCACGGCTTTGGGTTTGCGTTGGCGCATCTTCCCACAGAACCGCTTTGGTTGCGCGACCTCTATCCCCTGCCCAAGCGGGAGCGCGCCTCGCTGCCCTTCCAGTTTCGCCAGGCGTTGGAGGAGCTGGGGCCGGCGTTCGTGAAACTGGGACAGGTTCTGAGCACCCGCCCCGACCTGCTGCCGCCGGATTACATCGTTGAGCTGACAAAGCTGCAGGACGAGGTCCCACCGGTCGGATGGCCCGAGATCGAGCAGGTTCTGATTAGCGAATTGGGCCGGCCGTTGGACGAGATCTTTGTGGAGATCAACACCCAGCCCCTGGCTGCTGCGTCTCTTGCCCAGGTCCATCTTGCGAAGCTCAGGACACATGAGCGTGTGGCGCTCAAGATCCAGCGTCCAAACATCCTGCGGACGCTCAGGACCGATCTGGAGATCATCCACGATATCGCCGAGTACGCCCAGAGCCACACGCCCCTCGGGCACGTGTACAACCTCGAGGAGATCGCTGAGGACTTCGCGGACACACTGAATCGCGAGCTCGATTATGTGGCAGAGGGACGCAATGCGGACCGGTTTAGGCGCAACTTTGCGGACGAGCCCGGCGTCTATATTCCGGCTGTGCACTGGGACTACACAACCAAGCGCCTGCTGGTAATGGAGTACCTTGAGGGGATCAAGATCGATCAGGTGCAGGCGATCGACGCTGCGGGACACGACCGTGAGGCGATCGCCACCAACGCCGCGCGGATGATCATCCAGGAGGTGTTGCTCGACGGCTTTTTCCACGCCGATCCCCATCCTGGAAACTTCATGGTGATGGGTGACAACGTCATCGGCGCGCTCGATTTCGGCATGGTGGGCTATCTGAGCCGTGCTGACCGTGTAAATCTGATCCGCCTTTACAATGTAGCCGTCCAGATGAACGCCAAAGGGGCGACCGAGGAGCTCATTCACATCGGCGCGGCTCCCTATGATGTGGATCGGCAGGTTCTGACGCGCGATATCGAGCGGTTGTTACAGCACTACGGTGGTCGCGCGCTCAAGGATATCCACCTCGGCGACCTTGTCGACGAGGTGATGCCGGTGGTCTTCGAGCACCGGCTTAAAATGCCCACAAACTATTGGTTGCTGGCCAAGACCCTGGCGATGATGGAAGGTATCGGACTCAAACTGGCGCCGGAGTTCGATATCTTCCGCTTCTCCGCCCCGTATGTCAACCGGCTCATTCTGCAAGCAGTTGTGCCCGACGTTCGATGGTTCTCGGACATGGTGCGCCGGGGCATGGCGTGGACCGATCTGTTGGACGAGTTGCCCCGGGCCGGCAGGCTGTTGATCGACAGGCTGGAGAAGCGCGAGCCGGTGCAGCTGGCTTTGGACGAGCGGAGCTTGAGCGTCCTCGACCGCCTGGCGACACGGCTGGCGCTGAGCTTGATCGTGGCTGGCATGATTGTTGGGCTGGCCTGGCTGATACCCGCGGTGACCGGGGCGAGTTGGCTTGTCCAGGCATCGGTGATCGTCAGCTTCATCGTGGCCATTCTGATGGGCTTCAGAATTCTGTGGTCCATCGTGCGCAAGCGGTGAGGCAAGAGCTTTGCCGCAAAGACTTGCGGCAAAGGTGGTTGCTCGCGGTAGCCGCTATGTTACAATAGTGAGCATGGAACACGATACTCATCCCCTTCTTCATGTGCTCAATGACCAGCAACGTGGTGCCGTGACGACCTCCACGGGCCCCGTCTTGGTTCTTGCCGGTCCTGGCTCGGGCAAGACGCGCGTCCTCACCCATCGTATCGCCTGGATGTTGTCGGAGATGCACGTGTCACCCTGGCATGTTCTGGCGGTCACGTTCACCAACAAGGCCGCTCGCGAGATGAATCACCGCCTGGGCCAGATGTTGGGAGACACATCGGCCCGGGCTATGATGCTCGGCACATTCCACGCTACCTGTGCACGGATGTTGCGGCGTGAGGCCGAGATGCTTGGGCTCTCGCCCAACTACTTGATCTTCGACACCGATGATCAGCTCACGGTGATGAAGCAGGTCGTCGCCGATATGGGGCTGGACGACAAACGGTACCGCCCGCACGCGCTGCTCAACGCGATCTCCTCCGCAAAGAATGAGTTGATCCTCCCGGCGGATTACCCGGTGAATACGTACTTCGACGAGATCGTTGGGCGGGCCTACACTCAATACCAGCAGACCTTGCGTAAGAACGATGGTCTCGACTTCGACGACCTCTTGATGGAGACCGCGCGGATGCTGGAGGCGAATCAGGCCTTGGTGCGCCAGTACCGGGACCGCTTCCAGCACATTCTGGTTGATGAGTTTCAGGACACGAACATAGCGCAATATGTGATCCTCAAACAGCTCGCTGCGGAGCATCGTAGCCTCTACGTCGTTGCCGATGAGGATCAGTCGATCTACTCGTGGCGGGGTGCGGACTATCGCAATATCCTGCGCTTACGGCAGGATTTCCCCGAGCTGTTGGAATTTCTGCTTGAGGAGAACTACCGCTCCACGCAGGTTATCCTTGATGGCGCTCAGGCGATCATCGCCCAGAACGCCGACCGGACGCCCAAGCACCTCTTCACCGAGAAGAGAGGCGGACAGCCGATTACCCTGCACGAGGCGTACGATGAGCAGGAGGAGGCCGATTTCGTCGCCGATGAGACGATCCGGCTGTTGCGCAACGGCCAAACGCACGGTGACATCGCCGTGATGTACCGGACCAATGCGCAGTCGCGCGCCCTGGAGGAGAGCTTCATCCGCCACAACATCCCCTACCGGCTGATTGGCGCGACACGCTTCTACTCGCGGAAGGAGATCAAGGATGTCCTCGGCTTTGTGCGTCTGGCACACAATCCCGACGATGATGTAAGCTTCATGCGGGTGGTCAACGTTCCGCCCCGCGGTATCGGTGCACGCACGATCAGCGCCGTGGCAGCGACAGCACAGCGGGTCGGGGGCAGCCTGTACAGGGGGATGCTTGCGCTTATTGAAGCTGGTGGTCAGGGCAGCCGGACTGAGCGCGCGCTGTCTACTTTCGCCACGATGGTTGAGCAGTGGATAGCGCTGCGCCAGGAGCTCAGCGTCGCCAACCTGATCGATCGTGTCATTAGTGATACCGACTATGAGACATTCACCCGTGATGGGAGCGATCCGGGCGAATCGCGATGGGAAAACGTGCTAGCATTGCGTGCAGTGGTGGCGGAGACGCCCGACGTGTCA
>JAFGNI010000321.1 GCA_016927095.1 Anaerolineae bacterium
ATCGCCTATCGAGATGTGCCCCTCGCGCATCAGCGCGACGACGGCATCGATCTCCGGCTGACCCAGCAGGGGCCACCGGTCATCCTGAGCCAGAGTAACCGCCTTCGGACCTCCAAACAACGCCAACCGATCAGCCATGAAGCCTCCTGCGATGTTCCCGACGGATCTGTGATCCGCAGTCTACCCTATTTGCTTTCTCGCTTGTTCGCTTTGTCGCTCAGAAACCGCCAAACTCCGTCCGCAAGATCAGCTCATCCTGCATCTCGGGCGAGAGCCGCGTGAAGTAATCCGCGTAGCCGCCGATGCGCACGATGAGATCGCGATAGAGCTCGGGGTGCGCGCGGGCTGCCTTAAGCGTCTCGCCGTCGACAACGTTCACCTGGACCTCAAAACCGCCGCGCTGCAGGTAGGTCAGGATGAGCGCCTTGAGTCCCGTGTAGCCATCTTGCGAACGGAAGAGCGCGCTATTGAACTTGAGATTGTAGGCAAGGCCCCCGATCATGCGGCTGTGGTCCCAACCGGTGACGGAGAGGACCGCCGCGGTCGGTCCGCAGGATTCCCGTCCCTGCGCCGGGCCGCAGCCATCAGCGAACGGGAAGCCTGCCCGCCGTCCGTCGGGCGTCGCTCCCGTCTGGCGCCCAAGCTGCTCATGCATCACCCATGCAAACGCCCCAGGCACGTACGGGCTGCCGTCCGGCGCCATCGAGAAGCCGGCGCAAGTCTCTGTCACGAACCCAATCGTCCTGGCGAGCAAGCTATCGATATCGTCATTGCCTTGCCCGTACTTGGGATAGCCGTTGAGGAAACGCTGTCGCGTCGCCTCCAGGCCCTCGTAGTCGGCGTCGAGGATCGCCTTCAGTTGGGCCAACGTCAACCTGCCGTGCCGATAGACCTCCTCACGGACCACGTACAGTGCATCCGCCAGATTCGCCAGGCCGATGAAGGAGCACTCCACCCAGTTATAGCGCGCCCCGCCCGCCTCGATATCCTGCCCACGGGCAAGGCAGTCGCGCGTGAAGACGCTCTGTAGCGGGCGGCGCATCCCATCAGCGCGGGCACGGCGCGTTACGTTTTGGGCCCCCGCTCCCTCGCCAACCGCGTCCCCGAGCCTCCGGTGATAGCGATCAACAAACGCCTCGAAGGTCGGCGCCGGATCGTCCGCCTGTGCAGCGATCTCCTCCAAAAGCAACCCGCAGGTGTTGTAGTAGGGCGAGGCCACCCAGACGTTACTGGCTCCCGAAGGCGTGATCTCCACACAGGTTGAGTTGATATAGCGACAGGCCTCGTCGCCAGGGACACCCAGTGTGTGCAGCCCGCGCTGGATCGTGGCATCACCAAAGAACGCGGGCGTCGGGTAGCCCTGCCCCATCAGTGCCACCGTCAGGTCCACCAGGTCATCAGGCGTTCCCTCGTGCCAGCAGACACCGACGGTCGGATAGATCATGCGCGTCCGCCGCAGGGCCTCCAGACACAGATACGAGAGCCTGTTCGTGACGTCATTCCCTGCGGCATCGCGCCCACCGACCATCACCGACATCGCCAGACCGTCCGGGATGTAGGCGTTCACGGCGATATACAGGTGCTCAACCAGCATCAGGGCACGCTCAGCCGTCAGCACACCGCGTGCGACGTCGTCTCGATAAAACGGCCAGAGCGTCCGGTCGAGATGGCCCGGCACAACCAACCAGGCACGATCCGCGTTCATCACGCTGACGAGGACAAACCAGAGAAGCTGGATCGCCTCGAGAAAGGAGGCGGGTGGCTTGTGGGCGATGGCGCGACATGTATCCGCCAGGACCTCCAGCTCACGCTGTCGCCCGGGACCGGCCTCGGCGATCGCGGCCTCCACCGTCGCCGCGGCGCCCTCAATCATCGTCGATAGCCCCTCAAGCGCGAGCAAAAAGCTCTCGACCACGGCAGGATCGGTCACGCGAGCTCCGGCAGCCCATGCGTCGCGCCGCGCGCGCACCTCCCCTGACAGCCCGTCGAGCCCCAACCGCATCAGCGGCGCAAGGTCCAGTTCACAGTGGCCCGTCTGGCCCGGGAAATCGAGCGCATAGCCCGCCAGGTAGGCCCGCGCGGCCTCGGTCTCAGCAGATGGCGCCACCTCGGCAGGTGCCAATCGCCCGACGAAGAGCTCCGGATCGTTGATCTCGAAGCGCATCGCCATCAGGCGATCGCGGGTCAGCATACCACGGCGCAGGGTCCAGGAGGACTCAGCCTCCGATGCACGCAGCGACCGTGCATCGACAAGCGGGGTGTCGCGAAGGCGATAGAGCTGGGCGGCGTCTTTGGTGGAAAGGACACGATCGCGCAGCGTCGCGATCCGCACGGCGTCGGAGATTGGGTAATCGAACGTCTCTGGCATAGGGTTATATGGCCTCAGATAGGGGGGATCGGCGGCCCCGCCGGGTACGCTCAGCCGCCGGTGTACAGGCACTCGTCTGCGCCAATCAGCGTGCCCCGCGCCAGACATCAGTCAGAGCGCGGCGTTCGGCGTTCACCTCCTCGAACCAACGCTCTAGCTGCTGTTGCATTGCGCGCAGTCGGTCGGGAAAACGTGCAGCCAGGTTCTGCTTCTCCGCCGGATCCTCGTCAATGCGGTAGAGTGCAGGATTGCCCGGCGCGGGCGTCGTGCGCAGCACAGGGCTCGGATCAATCGAGGTCTCGAAGTGCGGCACACCGACCATACCCCGGCGCCAGACCTCGTCGATGGGCAGTTTGGCCATGGCCGCCGGGATGGCGGGCCAATAGAGCTTCCACGG
>JAFGNI010000322.1 GCA_016927095.1 Anaerolineae bacterium
AACGAGGTCAAGCAGGAGCTCCTGGCGGTCCCAGAGACAAGCTTGATACGATGGGGAGCCGTCAGCACGCAGGTGGCCCAAGAGATGGCGGAAGGAGCCTGTGCGGCGACCGGCGCCGAGGCTGCCCTGAGCATCACGGGCATCGCCGGCCCGACCGGCGCCACCCCCACAAAGCCGGTAGGCCTCTACTACATCGCCTTGGCCGTCCCAGGGGAGTGCTGGTGCTGGCGCCACCGCTTCAACGGTACGCGGGAAGAGAACAACCATCGTGCAGCCGAGGCCGCCATCCGGCATTTGCTGGCCTACCTAAGCAGCACATCGCACTACGGCGGCAAATCACCGCGGCGGCAAAAACCACCGCTTGGCCCCATCGACCGGGCTGGCGTGAGAGAGGGTGCGGTGGGTCTCTAGGTTGGGGCCTAGTCGTCGTCGGATGCATCCTCCTGGCCCGCCGCGACCTCCGCAACTAGATGCTCCAACCCCAGTCGGATGGCCTTCACAGCCTGTTGGCCCTGGTGGTTGAAGAAGGTCTGGCCCAGCTCTTGCGCTGTACGCGAGAGGCCAAGGTTGTCGTCGCCCTTTCGGGCAATGGTCCGAGCCGCCCGGCGCATCACCCGCATGAACTCCCGCTGTGGCTCAATGCCAGCCCGAGGAATCAGGGCATCCCCGCGACCCGGGATGATCGACCTCACCGTCTGCCGGTGGGCAAGCGACGTCATGGTATTCAGCCACGCCTTCGAGTCTGGGGTCTCCGCCATCGGCGGCACAGCGCCTGAGACAACCGTGTCACCAGCGATCACGAGTTCCTTATCCGGCAGGCAGATCCACAGGCTGCCCGGTGCCGCGCCCTCCACCGCTTCGAAGTGGAGCTCCCAGTCTCCGGCGTAGAGCACAAAGGCCTCACTGAATGCCAACATGGGCTTGTGGAGACTGAGGCTCTCAAAGGCACCGGCTTCCTCAGGATAGCGACTGATCAATGCTTCCAAGAAGTCGCGGCGGGGGCGATCCTCGTCATAGACAGCAAGTGCCCGCAGGGTGCCTTCCGTGCCGATGATGGGCACGTCACACGCTACAGTGCCCATCTTGCGGTCGCGCCCACCATCGGTGAGCACCACGTAGCGCAGGTCACCCACGGTGCCACGGGCCTGTTCAAGCCAGTTCATGGTATGCATCGGGTTAGGTGGCAGGTCAATGACGATGCCCCCTGTTTCCGTAGCGATCAAGCCCAAGTTGTAGGGAGGATAGGAAGACTCCACAAAGAAACCGGAGATGACTTCTTTCATAGACACACCTCCTAGATGGTCAGTCTGCTTTGGTCAACTGCCTGCGCGCCGGCAGGCACAAGCGTCTAGATCGTCACAACAGCTGCGCGACGGCGCTCTCGAGCGCGGCAACAACGTCATCTGCCGGATGGAAGGGTGCCCCACCCTGAGCCAATGCCGGTTGGCCGCCACCCCGTCCGCCGATAGGCATGAGGGCATCACGAAGGATCGCACGTGCGTCGACCTCGGGTAGATCGTCACTGCGAGCGCAGACGACGCGCACGCCACCTTTGCCCGAAGGGTCGGGGGCCGTAGCGGCCAACAGCGCGACGGTGGCTGGATGCGCACGCAGCTGTGCGGCGAGGGTGCGAACTTCATCGAAATCCCGGGAGCTCCAGTGCGAGACGATGATGTGCTTTCCATCGATCGGGACAGCCCCACGCCACAGGCGCTCCGTCTCGTAGTCCAACAGCTCACCCAGCACACGCCGCAGCTCCCGGCGGCATGCCTGGGCCTCCTCTTGCACCCGCCCAACCGCCTCCGGCACCTCATCCAGGCCAACCGATAGCATCGCGCCCCCTGCCTGCAGAGCCTGCAGCGTCCGTTGATAGGCAGCCAAGGCGCGCCCACCACAGAGGAAGTCAACACGAATGCCACCCTTGTAGTGAGCTATCCCCGTGATCTTCAGCAGCCCCACTTCCCCGGTCGCCCGGACGTGGGTGCCACCACACGCTGACGCATCAATTCCTGTGATCGAGACTACCCGGGCCTCGTCCGTGGCCCTAGCGGCGATGTGTTCGGCCAAGGGTTTCCGAAGCGCGCGGGACGCTGCCTCATCAGGGGACACGATATGGACACCAACCTGCCTGTTCTGCCAGATCAGGTTATTGACAGTGGCCTCAACCGCAAAGGCCTCCTCCCATGTCAGATCAGGCAGATCCAGGTCGATGGTGCTGGCATCCGTGCCCAGATGAAAGCCGATTGTATGCCCACGCCTGCCGGTGACATCGGGGCCCGCATCCTCAAAGACAGCCGACAGCAGATGTTGTCCGGAGTGCTGTTGCATATGATCGAAACGGCGGGCCCAGTCGATCTCACCATCGACCTCGGTCATGTCAGCGGGGAGCTCCTCCTCCAGCAGATGCCAGATCTCTCCGGACGCATCCTCCACGACATCGACAACCCGGATATCCGACAGGAGGCCCGTATCGTGAGGTTGCCCGCCAGAGGTGGGGTAGAACACGGTCTGGTCGAGGCAGACAGCAGGTCTCAGGACACCGTTTTCATCCCTAAGCTGATCGCGCGCCACCACGTTGGCGGCGAAGGTGCGGAGCGTCGCGTCATAGTAGTAAAGCCGGTGTGTCATCCAGGCAGGGCCTCACCTTCCCCGGTATGGTTGGGAGGCACAAGGGGGATCACGAAGGTGAAGCGGGTCCCCTTGCCGGCCTCCTCTAGAGGCGCAAGTCCCTCCTCCGGCACCGGGCTCTCAAACCAGATGCGGCCACCGTGGGCCTCGACGGCCAATTTGCAGAATGCCAAACCGATCCCCGAACCCTTCGTACGGCGATCCGAAGTGTGTACGTAGAGTTTAAAGAGATTGTCGCGGATGTCTGGGCTGATGCCCGGGCCATTGTCCGTAATGGAGAATCGCACCGCACGGTACGGTGCCCCATCAGCTGGATGGGAGACACCAACTTCGTCGCGTGCAGCAGCGCCGGACACCACCTTGGCCTGAACCAGGATCATGCCCTCGTCCTGTGTGAACTTCACCGCGTTGGACAGCAGATTGATCAGTACGCGGCGCAGGAGATCCGCATCGCCGAGAATGACCGGCAAGTCGGGCGCCAACGCCACGCGGATATCCTGATCGCGTCGATTTGCTGAGGTCATCACCGTCTCGAGCGCCTCGCTGATCAGCGCAGGCACCTCAATCCTGGAGATCTCCAGAGTTCGTTCCCGCGCCTGGAGCGCAGCAGAATCAAGGATATCGCTGATCAATCGTTCCATACGGTTGGCACTGCGCAGACCGATACCCAATACTTGCTCGATAGGCATGGTCACATCTTGTTCGCGCCAAGCCGTCAGAACGAGCTCGAGGCTGTTCTGCACGCTGCTCAGCGGCGCACGGAGATCGTGCACGATCATATGGATGAACTTCTGCCTGGCGCTCTCGAGATCCACGCGGTCCGTGACATCGTGGCCAATCCACAGATATAGCTCGCCGCCGGGTATGCCATCTGGGAGATAGGAGAGGCGCGCTTCCATGTAGCGCTCCTCTCCGGGCAACTGATAGTCCCAGGTGATGGCGCCTTGCGTACGGGCACTGTGCCCGAGCTCCGAATATGACCGGCCGTTGAAGCCAAGGCGCGCCAAGGCGGCTGGGTCCTGACGGCGTGGTCCGCCAGGGTCAGACACGCTCACGCCGAGAGCCGACTGAGCCATCCGGTTAGCCTCGGTGATCCGACCATCCTGATCGAGGACCACAATCGGATCGAGGTTGAGCTCAAAAAGGCGCTTGTAACGCCTCTCAGCTTGATCAGCTCGCGCCATCAGCCTCACATTGGCGATGGCCGGTGCCGCCAGCAGGGAAAGCGCCGCAACCACATCATCGACCGCAGCCATGTCGGTATTGGGTTCTGGATTGATGAACTCCAGAACCGCGAGCACGTCGCCGCCGACCATCAGCGGCACAGCAAGGATGGCGCGCGTCGTGAAACCCGTCAGCCGATCGATCTCTCCATAGAACCGATCATCCGTATGCACGTTGGGCGCCCACAGCCTACGGCCATGCTCAGCCACCCAGCCCACGATGCCGGTCCCGGCAGGAAGTGAAAGTCCGATCACGCGATCAGCCATACCGCCCGATGCAGCACAGAAGACAAGGCCGCCGTCATCCTCTACACGCGCAAGCGAGACGGCAGCAGGCTGCCAATAGCCTTGAACCCGGTCCGTCAGCGTCTGAAGGGCCTCTGCTGCTGTCCCGCATGCGGTCAACTGCCGCGCCGTTTCGACCAAGAAGTCGAACGCAGATCGGCGTTCATGCTGCCGTGAACCGGCTTGGGACACCACCTACATGCCCTCCCCGAAAACCACAACCTCTTTCCCCCTGAGCCGTTCCTGGATCTTCTCCGTCACCAAATCGAGGTGGTCGTGATTGGCCACGAAATCCAACCGGTCGGCAGGAATCGTCAGTACCGGACAGAGGGAGAAGTGTTCGATCCAGTCTTCATAGAGCTGGTTCAGCTGGTTGAGGTAGGCATCGGTGATGTCACGCTCGTACGTCCGTCCCCGCAACTGGATGCGGGAACGCAGCGTAGCAACAGACGCGCTGAGGTAGATCACTAGGTTGGGCGGCGGAAGGATCGACGTGATCGCTCTGTACAGCTCGTTGTAGGTGGCGAAGTCCCGTTCGCTCATCGACCCCTGGACATAGAGGTTCCGCGCGAAAATCTCCGCGTCCTCATAGACCGTGCGATCCTGGATCACGGAGTTAGGACGCTCGAGAAGCTGACGATGGTGCCGCAGTCGCCGTGCTAGAAAGAAGATCTGGGAATGGAAGCTCCATTTCTCCATATCCGCGTAGAAGTCGGCAAGATAGGGATTGTCACTGACACCCTCCAGGAATGGCTCCCAATTGAGCCGCTGACTGAGAAGCGAGGTCAACGTGGATTTCCCGGCGCCGATACTCCCCGCTACAGCAATGAAGTACTTCGTCACAGGCAACTCCGTTCGTTTGTCAGATCCTAAACCCACGACCCTCAGCAGGGACGGCGATCACCGCGATTTACGACTCTAGGTGCTCGAGCTCCACACCCGTCCGCTGTGCCAAGATCAGCAAAACCCGATTCGCATCCCGGAGCGCATCCCGAATCGTGGACGGCGCCCCCTCAGGACCAACAGGGGCCTGCTGCGCCAACGCCCCACCAATCCGGCCGACAGCCTCGGCAAGGGCCAGAAAATCCCCAAGGGCCTGCCAGTTTGCCTCCGACCTCGGCTCCGGCGTAGGGACCGAAGTCAGCTTCCAGGCCGGTCGCGACGGCGCCGGGAACGATATGCGGGGCAGCGTCGGCTGGCGCACACCGGCAAGCGCAGACCGCATACGCTGCTCAACAACGTCCAGATCCTCCGGGTTTCTGACGAAGTCGAGCGCGTCCGAGTCGATGACGAGCAAAGGCGTCGCCGCGTAGTCTGTGAAGAGGCGTTCGTACGCGGCGCGCAACGCCGCGATGTAGCTGCGGTCCATCGCGCGCTCGTAGGTGCGATCACGCATCGCGATGCGCCCCATCAGCGTGTCCACCCGTGCCCGAAGGTAGACGACCAGGTTGGGAAGCCGGACCTTCTCTGCGAGCGCCTCGTAGAGCCGGTCGTACATCTCCAACTCATCTGAGCCAGAGATATTCAGATGGGCAAAGAGCCTGTCCTTCTCAAAGAAGTAGTCCGAGAGGAGCGCAGTCTGCTGCAGTTGAGGCTCAACCGTCTGCTGTTGGCGGTAACGGCTGAGCAAGAAGAAAAGCTGTGTCTGGAAAGCATACCGCGCTCGATCTCCATAGAAGTCGGAGAGGAAGGGGTTCTCATCAAAAGCCTCAAGGATCATCGCAGCGTCGAACCGGGGCTGGAGCAGGCGGGCTAACGTCGTCTTGCCGACACCGATAACGCCTTCAATCGCGATATAAGAGTGTTTCGCAGATCCGATCAACCGTCATATCTCCAGGTGAACTGCGCGGTGATACGCCGAATCGCAACCATTGCCGTCATATGAGCATACTTGGAGGTCGCTAGATGTCAAAGCACCCCGGCGTCGTTGGGAGGTGACGGGCCGAGCCGTGAGAGGAAGACAGCCTACAAGCGAGGGTCCGTCGTCGACGCCGCAGCGTCGGTGCCTGCAAGATAGCCAGTGGTGAACGCGGCCTGGAGGTTGAATCCCCCCGTATCAGCAGCCAGATCTAGCAACTCACCCACGATATAGAGGCCGGCAACCTTCCGAGAGGCAAAGGTCACAGGATCCACTTCCCCGAGTGCCACGCCCCCCGCTGTCACCATACCGGACGCCAAGGGCAAAGACCCGGCGATGGTCCAGCGGAAATCCTTGAGCAACGACACGATCTCGATGCGCTCCTCGGCGCGGATACGGTAGATGTGACGGTCGTCCTCGACTGGGCTGAGGTCCGCGATGACATCCGCCAGCGACCCGGGTACCCACCCGCGCAGCAATGTCCGCAGTCGCTGGTGCGCGTGAGTCTCAAACTCCCGCTGGAGTCTGCTGTGTATGGCATCCTCATCCATGCCCGGCTTGAGATCAATCGAGAGCACAACCTGGCGCCCTCGTCGCAGGGCATCCACCACCGCCAAAGAGGCGGTCAGGATCAGCGGACCGGAGACGCCGAAGTGCGTGAAGAGCATCTCACCGGTCTCGGGCATCGGATACGGGATGCGCAACGGTCGCTCCTTGCCCCTATCATCGATCGTCGTGAAGGTGCAACGCACATTGCGCAGGCTCACGCCCTGAAGGCTCTTGGCTGTCGAACGTTCCACGACGGTCAGGGGAACGAGAGCCGGGCGCAGGGGCTCAATGGTATGGCCTACAGCCTGTGCGATGAGATAGCCCTGCCCGGTAGAGCCCGTTTCCGGCCACGAAGCACCCCCGGTAGCCAGAATCACCGTATCTGTCGTGATGCGGCTCTTGTCAGCCATTCGCAGGCCGCGAACACGGTCACCATCCAGGACGATCTCGCCAACCTCCGAGCGGTAGCGTATGTTGACGCCGTATCCGGTCGCATAGCGAATCAAGGCGTCACGGACATCGCTGGCCTGGCCCGAGGCCGGAAAGATGCGCCCGCCGCGCTCTGTCTGCGTCTGAACGCCGTAACGCTCCAATAGAGCGAGCAGTTCATCTCGGAAGAAGCGATGGTAGGCATTCATCAGGAACTTACCGTTGCGCCCGTAGTGCGCGAGAAACTGCCGCAGTGGCGCCGCATTCGTGAGATTGCAGCGAGACTTGCCGCTGACTAGGATCTTCTTACCAGCCTCATCCGTTTTCTCAAGCAGCATCACATCAGCGCCCAGCTCCGCAGCCCTGGCTGCCGCCATCAGGCCAGCCGCGCCGGCACCCACCACCACGATTCGCTTAGCCATCCTGTTCCGCCGCTTGCGTTGCCGCTGGTGTTCCCAGATGAAGCGCCAGGACATACAATGCGCTGAGCGCATCGTCATTTGCCAGGCTATAGCGCTCATCCCCCGCGATCAGCACCACGTCGCCTTCCCGCAACGGACGCTGAACCACCGGGACGCCTAAGGAGGCCCGATGGCTGAGCGTTCCCCGGCCCGCTATCACAAAGAGTATCGTATCCCGTCCCGGATGTCTGCGCTGTCCCGTAGCCGCTCCCGGGGCCAACCGCAGCGACTGCAGCGCCCGAAACTCAGACTGCTGAAGCAGCCCTTCGGCGGTCCCAGGCTCCTCACTGAACAGCCACCGGACCACCGTCTCGCCATGGCCTCGCCACATCTCGGGTAGCTCGGGTGCAGGATCGAGTGGCGCATAGCTCACCGACTTGATCGCCATCGCACGCTTGTAGAGCACGCCGGCGATGCGGTCGTACGGCGCGCGGTTGATATTCGTCCAGCCCGCTTCCGTGATGAAGGCCGATTCCGGCAGCGGCGCCGGCTCCCAAGGCTGTTCGTCGTCAGGCTGGTCTGCGGCGCCCGCCCCGTCTGTGCCAGCAGGCACCAGCTTCGATCCCGGCAGATCTGTCACGGCCTTACTCCTATCTCCCCCTGAGACGGTGCAGTACGACTGCGCCAGCTCCAGCCATCATTGCTAGGATGCCCTCTGCCACGCCGTGGGATGTCACCGCTTGACCGCGCTGAGGGCGCCACCGGAACGGCGATGACGTACGGCAGCCACCTCAGCCATGATGGAAAGCGCGATCATAGACGGCTCCTTACCGCCGATGTCAAGCCCAACCGGACCGCGGATCCGATCAAGGTCGCTTTCCTTGAACCCGGCCTGCAGAAGCTCCTCACGGCGGTCGGCCTGCGTCTTGCGACTACCGAGGAAGCCGATGTAGTACGCTTTGCTCTTCAGGGCGAGGGTCAAGGCCGGAATATCGAACTTGGGGTCGTGGAAGAGCACCACCACAGCGTAGCTGGGGCCGAGGTCTTCTGGTCGAAAGACGTCCCTTGGCCACCCAAAATGGAGTTCGAACCCCGGAAAACGCTCCTCCGTCAGGAAAGTGCGTCGCGCATCACTTACAATGACCCGGTAGCCGACCACGCGACCAATCTCTGCCAGAGCTATCCCGATATCCGTGGCGCCAAAGATCAACAACACCGGCGGCGGCGGAATGACCTCGATCAGGACCTTGCCCTGAGTGTAGGTATGTACTTTCGCGTAAGGTCCAGGCCAGGCAGCAGCGATGTCCATCAGGACTTGTCCATCCAGATCGGAGTTGCCAAGCGTTCCTACCGTCTCCCCGTCCGCAAGATGTATGAGATGCTGCGGTCGGTCGGTGCGGGAGGCGAACCCTACCGGTCGCTGTGCCTCGACCTCGTCGAGCAGGACATCGTAGAGCTCGGTCCAGCGCTCCACGAGAACGTCGATCGCACCACCACAGGACAGTCCCACGCTCCAGGCTTCTTCATCACTGATGCCGTAGTTCGGCCTTCTTATAGCCACGGAGCCGGTGAGTACCGCTTCCATCTCCGAGATGACATCACCATCGACGCACCCGCTGCTGACCGATCCCACCACCCCGCCGTCCGATGTGATCGCCATCCGGGTTCCAGCCGGACGAAGCGACGACCCTTCGGTTTTCAGAATCGTCGCAACAGCAATATCCTCCCGGCCTTCCTCCCGCCAACGTCTGAGATCCGATACAATGTCTCTCATAACCTTTCTCCTCGCAGTGCCTTCCGACGCCGCGATAACTCTTGCTGAGCCCTAGTTACAGCTCGGACTCCGTATCTGTATTGTATTGTGATGGAGTTGCCCCCAGGTCGTCCGACGGGGTCCACCTTCGAGAATGAACGGTGCCATCAGCAAGTACCCTGATCATCTCAAACCGCACCCGGCCCGCCGAGACCGCTTCCGCAATGCGGCGCTGCTCCCGTGTCAGCTGTGACTTACCTCGCTTGATATCCAGGATCACAACCTCGATATCGTGCCCATCTGTGTAGTTGTCCTTGTAGGCACTGTACCCATCAAAGACAACATAGTCCACGGGATCGCCCAGAAAGCGCGCATCCGCAGGCCAATAGGTGAAGCCAGGCAGCAGAGGCGCCACCTGCTCCGCCATCTTGCCCTTGAGGACAGCGCGGCTTTGGTTCACGCTGCTACGTCGCGCCTGTGTCAAGTTCTCGCGGTGGTCCGCCTGAAGCTGCGCGATTTGGCTCTCGTAGGCACGGACAATGCGCGCCCGTTCAGCGGCCCCTTTGGCATCATAGGTCTCAGCCACCTCCGCGCGCAGAGCGTCGTGGTCCATCCGGTCTCTGACGCGCACCAGCCAAAGCGCTATGACCGCCCCGACTACAATCCCCACCAGGACCAGCACGATATCCATCAATGCGTGATCCAGGGCACCTAGCTCCAGGAGCGGGCACTACGCCCCACAAAGACGCCAGTGCCAGGTTCTGCCACTAACTCGCCGTCGCGCACCAGGAACGCACCACGCCGCAACGTGCTTACGACCCGTCCCTTGACCCGCGTGCCTTCATATGGACTGTACCCGGCGACCACGTGGAGATCCTCGGCACTGATCACGCCCTCATGGGCAGGATCAAAGAGCACGAGGTCGGCATCGGCCCCCGGCGACAGGTCCCCCTTGCGGGGCCAGAGATTGTAGATCTTAGCCGGGTTGAGAGCTAGCATCCGCGCTATATCGGACCAATCGATCCTACCGGTTGCCACGCCGTAGGTCGCCATAAGCTGAAGTGACGTCTCAGTGCCCGGTAGGCCGCC
>JAFGNI010000323.1 GCA_016927095.1 Anaerolineae bacterium
CCATCGGGATGGTGCCAGTCCATCAGCGAGTAGTAGAAGCCAATCTTCAGATCGAACTCGCGGCAGGCATCGACGAATTCCCGGACGAGGTCGCGTCCCGGCCCACACCTGGCGGCGTTGTAGTCGGTCTGCTTGGTATCCCAGAGACAGAACCCCTCATGGTGTTTGGTGGTCATGACCATGTACTTCATGCCGGCCTGCTTGGCCAGCGCGGCCCACTCGCGTGCGGGGCGCTCCTTCGGGTGCCAGGTCGCGGCCAACTTCTCGTACTCGGCGACGGGGATCCGCTCGCGGTTCATGACCCACTCGTGGCGTCCCAGTTGGGCATAAAGCCCCCAGTGGATGAACATGCCGAAGCGCGCCTCCAGCCACCAGCGGATGCGCTCGGGCCTCGTTTCGGCGATCTGCTGCAGGTAGCCTTCCTGATCCATAGATCCTCCCAGATAGAGGTCTTTAGGGCTCAAGTCACTCAGGACTCACAGCCTCGAATACGGGTCTGCAGCATCACGCAGGCCATCGCCGATGAAGTTGAACATCAGCACCACCAGCACTACAAAGATCCCGGGGATCATCTGCCACGGCCGCTGCGCCACGACGGTGAGCTGCTGTGCTTCCCTAAGCAACGTCCCCCAACTCACCGCGGGCGGCTGAATCCCTAGCCCCAGGAAGCTGAGGGACGTCTCGCCCAGAATGGTGTACGGGACAGCCAGCGTGATGTTCACGAGCAGATAGCTCATGAAATTGGGAAGCATATACCGCCCGATCAGGCGGGGCACGGATGCGCCATAGACCCGCGCGGCCATGATGTAGTCCTCCTCGCGCAGTGAGAGCAGCTTACCCCGAACGGCCCGCGCCAATCCGCCCCAGCCGAGCACGGACAGGATGATCGTAATGGCGAAGTAGGTCCGGATCACTGGCCAGTCACGCGGGATCGCGGCCGCTAACCCCATCCATAGCGGGATGGATGGCGTCGCGACCATGAAGTCGACGACGCGCATGATGACCTCGTCGATGACGCCGCCCAAGTAGCCGGCTATTCCCCCAAGAGTCACCCCAAGAACAAAGGTCAGGATTACACCGCCAAACCCGATGAACATAGAGATCCGTGATCCATACAGCGTCCGGGAGAACACGTCACGTCCCAGCATGTCTGACCCAAAGAGCATGACCGGTTGGTCCGCATCAATCCCGAATAGGCGCCAGTTCTTGGTAATCCCGAACACCTTGTGGGGTTCCGCTGGAACGAAGAACCGCAACGGATAGTACTCCGACCTGTCTTCGATGAACTCCACGCGGAAGGTCTCTGTGTTGACCTCGCGGCCCAACTTGTAGACAAAGGGCCCCACCCATTGGCCCGTTTCGTCACGGAAGTGAATACGCGCCGGCGGCGCAATCTCCCACGTGCCGAAACGTTGGTTCGCGCCATAGGGTGCTAACAGATCGGCGAAAATTGCGACTATGTACAGTAACAGAAGAACAAAGATCGCGACGAGCGCCGCCTTATGCTTCCGGAACTTCCACCACATCAGCTGCCACTGCGAGGCGGTATAGAACGTCTCGCCAGCCTCCGCAATGCGCGTGCCAGGAACGCCGGGCCCCTGTGGTGCATCAGCAATTATGTCTGTCATGGTTGCCTTACCCCTCTGCTCCATAGCGAATCCGCGGGTCGAGCCAGGCCAGCAGGATGTCCGAGATGAGCGTCCCGACCACGGTCAGCACGCCCAGGATCAGCACAATGCTCCCCGCCAGGTACATATCCTGCGAGAGTGTGGCCTGCATCAATACCGGGCCGATCATCTGCAGATTGAGCACAATCCCCACGATGACGCCACCGTTGATCAGGCCGGGCAGCAGCCAGCCGATGGTGCTGAAGACGGGGTTCATGGCGATGCGCACCGGATACTTCAACAGCAGCCGCCTTTCAGTCAACCCCTTGGAGCGTGCGGTGACCACGTAGGGCCTTGACAACTCGTCCAGCAGTGTCGCGCGCAACGTACGGATCAAACCCGCTGTACCCGACAGGCCGATGATCACAATCGGCAGCCACACGTTCGACAGCAGGTCCAGGAACTTAGCAAACGACCATGGCGCATCCCGGAACGGAATCGAGAAGAGGCTGGTCACCATTCCGCCAGTGATCAGGAAAAAGAGCCAAGAGATGACCAGCGCCATCATGAAACTCGGCATCGCCAAACCGATGAACCCGAAGGTCGTGGCCACGTAGTCGAACCACGAGTACTTGTAGATGGCGGAGAAGATAGCAATAGGGATGGCTAGAACGTAGACCACAATGAGGCTCGATAGGGAGACGAATATGGTGATTGGAAGGCGCTCCGCCAGCAGCTCATTGACCTCCCGCCCCCAATAGAACGACCTGCCAAAGCTGCCGCGCAACAGGATGTTCGCCATCCACTTGCCATACTGAACATATATGGACTGGTCGAGACCATACTGCACTTTCAGCGCTTCGATCTCGGCCTCGTTGAAAACCTCACCCGTGGCTTGCATCGCGCGGATATAGGTCGTCAGGTAATCGCCTGGTGGGAGTTGGATGATCACAAAGGAGATGATCGACAATACCACGAGCATTGGGATCATGATCACAAAGCGGCGAGCGATATAAGCAAGCATTCAGCACTCTCTCCCTTCTCGCGACGCCAGGCAACGGACTACTTCCCAGCGCAATAGACAGACACCCGGCGGCAGGCGCACCACAGGCTAAGTCCTAGGTGTCGCCTCTGCGAGGCGACACCTAGGATCACTACGGATCAGGCGATTGTCTCCTTCAGACCTGTGCCCTCTCGGCTCACGTGACTACTTCTTGAAGAAGACCTGCTCCTGAGAGAACCACACAGCCGACGAGCGGCCCGACTTCGCCATGTTGCCGATCTTGTCCGGGACGATCAAGGGATCAGCGACATCCCGCGCCAACGGGATCATCGGGACATACTCCGTCAGCCAGGCCTGGAGCTCTTCCCAGATCTGCTGACCCTCATCGGTATTGGCAGCTGTGGCAACCAACCTGGTCTCGAATTCATACAGCTTCTGCATCCAGTCCGCAGGCTCCTCACCCTCAGCGCCGTTGCTCTTCATGTACTTCTCCCATTCCTGGGCCCACAAACAGCGCTGCTCGGGCAGGTAGTCGTTCTTCAGGAACGGCCAGTTACAGTCGTCCAGCCAGTCGATGGTTGCCTTCAGTTCGTTAGCGTTACGAATCTGGGTCCACAGCGTGGGCTCCATCGACTTCATCGGGACGTAGATACCGATCTCCTCAAGGCGGCTCTTGATAACCTCTCCAGGTTTCACCCATAGGGGATCCAGCGCGACATCGAGCTTGAACTCGAAGCGGTTGCCGTCAGGGCCAAGGCGCCATCCGTCAGCATCCTTCTTGTCGAGCCCGGCCTCATCCAAGAGCGCAGCTGCCCTCTCGGGGTCGAACTTCTCGGGAATCCAGGGGTTTACCTTCCCCATTCCCAGGAAGAGGACCTGAATGATCTCCTCGAGGTCGATCGCCGCGTTGATAGCGTGCCGGAACTCCTTCTTCTGAGCCACTTCGTTCCACACCGGGTCTAGGCTCGTGAGGTTGAAGAACAATGCCACCGGCGCGTTGTGATACACCAGATCCAGATTGACCGAGTAGGGGTTGTTGGCCTCGTGCTCCTTATAGAGCGCTACATCGGTGTGTTGCAGGATCTC
>JAFGNI010000036.1 GCA_016927095.1 Anaerolineae bacterium
GAGCTCATCGTGGTCGATGAAGTCACCCTCGACAAAGCCAAACATCTGGTAACATATAGGGATGAACCGATCGACCTGACACCGACGGAATTCCGTCTCCTGGAGTGCATGATGAATCGGGTGGACGAGGTCTGCTCACCCCAGGAGTTGGTCAAGTGTGCCCAGGGCTATGAGACTGACGCTTGGGGGGCGAGATCCATCGTCCGTGTGCATATTCGGAGACTGAGGAGGAAGCTAGAACCGGTGCCCGAGACGCCTCGTTACATTCGCAACGTGCGCGGCGTCGGGTACGTCTTCTCCTCCGAACCAGAATAGTTCTGACTACGAACCCAGGGGGAGCCTGCGGGTTGGGTTTCGTAGCGGCCCGGAGACGTACGACGCCTTAGCAAGGATAGGAGTGACGCGTATGAACGAAGAGGAACGGCGCGAGAGGAATGCCAAGATGCAGAAGCTCCGGCGCGCCACGGAGCGCTTGAAGCGCTTTCGGGCCACCACCCCCTCCGAACCGGCCAAACGCTCCTGGATCTCGAGAATGCTGGGGCGGTTGGGCCTCAGCTCGTCTTCTGTAGATGCGGAAGGCACCTAGCACCAGCCAGACAACGACGCAGACGCCAGAGACTCAAAAGCGCGGACCCGTGGTCCGCGCTTATCTGTTGGGAAGGCCCTGGCTTACCGGAAGCACGCCGGCATCAGCCGACGACTACCACCAGACGAGGAAGGCCTCCTTGGCGACGGCGGTCTTCGTGCCCGAAGAAGCCTCCACCTGGAAGATGAGCCAGCTACCGGGCCGGATCGCCTGAAGTGGGACCACCGCCTGCACCCGACCATTGGTGCCGGGAACGAGGTCCTGCGTCAGCGCTGGGTAGCTGTTGCCGGCGTCATCTCGCACGGTTAACTTCACCCGCGCCGCCCCTACGGGCTCTCCAAGGCGGTCATCCCGGACGACCACCGTCACGGTCTGCCCATCCTCGAACTTCGCGACGGGATGCGCGAGCCCCACTGACACCTGAAGGTTTGGTTCCTCTCTGTACAGCTCGCGCGGGCGAATCGGCTCCAGAACGTCCAAGGGGATCGTGTCGCGATGCGCGTTCACGTAGATCTCGCCGAGGTTGCCCACAGTCATCTCTGCCAGCACAGGATCCCAGATCAACTTCAGGCACTGGAAGTACTGCACAACCTTCTGATTCTCAACCAGCATCGGGCTGATAGGATAGCCAAAGAAATCCACGCCCCCGTGGGCATTGAAGTAGCGCAGGAACATATACGTCACGGCGTGACCGGTCTCTGGGAAGTAGGCAGCGCCGGCCGAAAGCGAGGCTTTGTCCGGCGCTCTTCCAAGTCCAAGCTCCTCGCCCAGCTTCCCCAGCTGCACCTTGTAAGGATCAGGATTGAGGGCGTGCCACTCCATCCGGGCATTCTGGAAGTATTGGACCAGAATGCCGTTTTCGTTGTAAGGATCACTGATCGGATAGCCGAAGATCTCAAGGCCACCGCGGGTATCGAAGTAGTCCAGAAACTCACCGGAGACCCAGAAACGGGTCTCATCGAAGAAGCGTCGCCGGGGATCATCTGGGGCACCATCGGGACCGTACAGGGCCAGCAGGGGGTGCGGCAAGAGAAGCGCAATCAGTCCCATCACCACCAGCACCAAGGTGTAGGTCGAGTTCATGCGTCGTGCGAAGTTGAGGCGCAGTAGAAGTCGTCGCATAAGTCTATTGTACACAATAATTACAGAAAATGCAATAGGGCGCAACATAGCTGATCCGTTCTAACTCGGGATCGATCTCTCATCATCCCTCTCTAGGGCTGTTGATCCGCAGTCCCTGCTGTCTCCGCCTCATCCTCGCCCAGCTCCGGCGCCAGATACGGCTCACCCTCCAACGAGAGCGCCGCCCACTTGCCTGGCTCGAACTGAATCCACACATCCTCTCCGGTGATCGCCAGAACGTCGATGACGTCGCCCTCAAACAGGTCGCCGAGATCCTCGTAGTCCAGCCCTGGGCCACTCCGGATGTTGAGTTTTGGGATCGTCACCCGCAGCCGCCAACCGGTCGGCACCAGTTCGGGGATCTCGCCGGCCCGACCGGCGTAGGCCAGGAGGTCTTCGTAAGTGCCTGCAAACCAGTTAAGATCCGTCGACGCCGAGCCCACGCCGGCAACACGCCCGCGCTCTGAGTACTGCCAGAAATGCCATGTCGGCCAGTCGCGGGGCAGCACCGGCTTTGAGGTGTAGCTCGCTACCCAGAGATCGTGCTCGCGCCAGTCTGACGCAGGTAGGATATACTGGTTCCAGTACCACCGGGCCGTATAGACAATAGGCCGCCGGCCCAGCCGATCTTGCACGATGCGGAGACAGTCCCGCACACAGGCCGTGATGCCGGCAGCCGACATACTATCTCGACGCTCCACATCGACGACAAGCGGCAGGTCCGCCTCACGACCGTCCAGTACCTCATAGAAATATGAGATCTGCTCGTCAGCAGGCCGGTTGGGCCTGATCACGTGGTAAGCCGAGACCAATAAGCCCGCCTGTTGCGCCCCACTCCAGTTGGCATAGAAGCGGGGATCGACGTAGTCGTCGCCGATCGTGGCACGGATGAAGGCGAAGCGATGCCCCCCGGCCCTCACCTTCTGCCAGTCTACCTGCCCCTGCCATCGTGAAACATCAATCCCCGACACGCGGTCCATGCAAGGGTTCCTTTCAAGCGTGCCC
>JAFGNI010000324.1 GCA_016927095.1 Anaerolineae bacterium
GCCGCAGGCAGAATGCCATCGCAGCGCCCTTCCTGCAATGCCGCGATCACCGCTTCGCGGTTCTCGACGAAGATGAACCATTCCTGCTCGTGCTGGCGCACGATGTCGTCAACCCCGGCCTGGATGGTCATAGGCTCGTCCCTCACTTTCCGTTACAGGATAGCCTATTCTACTCATTTCCTAAAACCTGTGCTCCTGCTTCAGTGGCACGATTCAGTGACAATCAAGTCACCACTCGGTTCTAGCATGGTATACTTACCACTCTGGTGGTTTCTTATGGCAGCGCAGCAAGGAGGCAGGTTGGAGTATGGCAGTGTCTAGCCAGGCGCACGATGCCCGGCGGAGGTATCGCCTGGATAACGCCGCGAACGTCTATCCGGCGATCAAGAACAGAAAGCGCCCCGGCATGTTCCGGGTCTCGGCGACACTCAGGCAACAAGTGGAACCTGACTTGCTGCAGGAGGCGCTGGATGCGACGCTCAAGCGCATTCCCAGCTTTGCCGTGCGGATGCGTTCCGGTCTCTTCTGGCACTACTTCAGCCACTCTGAGGACCAGATCCACATCCAGGAAGATGTGATCAATCCCTGCATGAGGCTGTCGCCTCAGAAGGACAACGGCTTTCAGATCCGCGTGCGGCACCACGACCGCCGCATCGCCCTGGAGATCTTCCACTCCGTCTCAGATGGCTCCGGCGCGCTGGTCTTCCTGAAAACCTTGGTCGGCCAGTATCTGAGGCTGGACGGCACTGATATCCCGGCGACCCATGGCGTCCTGGATTGCGGACAGCCCCCTCGTCCGGCGGAAGCTGCAGATGACTTCCGGGCCTTTGCGGGACAGAGCCCGCCCACGCGCCGCCGAAAGCGACATGCCTATCACGTCTCGGGCACGAAATTGCCGCACCACGACATCAACATCATCACGGGCACCGTACCCGTGGGTGCTGTCAGGGCTGAGAGCAAGCGCCACGGGGTATCCATCACGGAGTACCTGACGAGCGTCTACCTCACCGTTTTCAACGACATCCAGAAAACAGAGTCCCGGCACTCAAGGCGGCCCGTCAGGGTACAAGTCCCGGTGGATCTGCGGCGCTTCTATCCCTCCGAGACACTCCGCAACTTCGCCTCTTACGTCGGCCCGACCATCGATCCCACCCACGGCGACTACACCTTTGAGGAGATCCTCTCATCGGTCCACCATTACATGCGCTACGAGATCACCGCCAAACACCTGAGATCCCGGGTGGCCACCAACATCCGCACGGAACGCAACCTGCTGATCCGGATGCTGCCCCTCTTTGTCAAGAACCGCGCGATCAGCGTAGGGTATCAGCTGTCGGGCCCAGCCATCTACACCAGCGTTCTGTCGAACCTGGGCGTGATCGAGATCCCGCCTGAGATGGCCGCCCACGTCGAGATGTTCGACTTCCTGCTGGGGCCATCCCGTGTGGCGAACGTCGACTGCGCGATATTGGGTTATGACAACCAACTACGGATCAATTTCACCCGAGTGATCGAGGAACCGGCGGTCGAACGCGGCTTCTTCACCTTCCTCATCAAACAGGGCATCCCTGTGAAGGTTGAGAGCAACAAGGAGACCACGGCGTGCCCTATTGCGTAAGGTGCGGCGTAGAACTCAGCGCTAACGCGAAGCGGTGCCCGCTCTGCAACACCGAGGTGATCCTTCCCCCAGATCTGCAGGCCTCCGCTCCCCCCACTCTGCCACCCCAGCAGCGGGACATCGTCGCCGGCGCCTTTGACAGGAACCTCTGGATCCAAGTCGTCTCTGCGCTGATGGCCATACCCGCCCTGCTCAGCGTAGTCATCAACGCGGCCTTCGGCGAGGGCCTGACCTGGTCCTTGTACGTGGTCGCGACCCTGGGCGCCGCCTGGATCTGGTGCGTCAGCCCGTTCCTCTACCGGCGGAACATTGTGCCCCTGTGGATTGCCATCGATGAGGTGGCATTGCTTGGCCTGCTCTACGTTGTCGACGCGCTTCCCCCAGAAACCAACTGGTTCGTCCCACTCGCCGTGCCGATCACGCTGTGCCTGGCCATTCTCACATTGATCATCGTCACGCTCGCCCGCCGGCGTGTGCTCCGGGAACTACATATCGTCGCCGCAGCCCTGGTCGCCCTGAGCGTGCTCTGCCTGGTTGTTGAGGCGGCAGTGGATCGCTACCTAACCGGCGAGATCAAGTTGCAGTGGTCACTGCTTGTGGTCGCCACCGGCGCCCCTCTCGCGGTGGTCGCGGCGATGCTGCAGCGGCGGCGTGCCATCGTCGAGGGTATGAAGTTCTGGTTCCGGATGTAGGCCCCCCGTCTCCGCCCCTACCGAAGCACCAGCGGCAGATAGACCGCCCAGGACGGCTCGTATTCCACAGCCCCGATATCGCAGACGGCAATTCCGTCCTGGTCCCCGTCGATAGGACGCGCCACGCCGCGCTGATCGACGGCTGGGCAAGCAGTGTTGTCGCCCGCATCGATAAGCGGGCTGTCTGCGACAACCCCATAGGTCGGTGTGGGCCCACCATAGTCGGCAAGCGGACCAAAGGAGAGCGCGGCGTTGACCAGATCCGTCGCGTGGTCCAGGCCGCAGGTGTCAGAGCTCTCCAGATTGTGCCCCATGCTGAAAACCGGGAACTCGCAGTTGTCGTCGCCGTTGTTCACGACGATGGTGTTCTCAAGGATCGCCGTTGCAGGACCGGCAAGGCCATCTCCGAAGGCTGCGCTGTTGTCTGCCAGCGTCACATGGGTCAAGCTAATGACCGCGCTGTAGGACATTGTGTTGGCGTTGAGCAGTCCGCCGCCCTGGCTGCTGGCGCCGTTGCCGCTCACCGTGCTGTTGATTACCGTCGCGGTACCGCCGAGTTGAGCGATACCACCGCCGTCCGCCGCGTTGTTGCCGTACACAGCGCTGCGCTCGACGGTCAGAATGCCACCGTCAAGGTTGGCTATGCCACCTCCCGTGCCACTGATGACCTCGTTGCTGGCGACGATGACTTCGGTCAGGCTGATCACGCCGCCGCTCTGGCGGATGCCGCCGCCAGATCCCTGGGACCCCGTGGCGTGGTTGTGCGCGATCAACGTGTTGCTGATCCCGGCTGACGCCCCTGCCCCGGAGATGAAGAGGGCACCGCCGCCGCCATTGTTGTGGCTGGCAATGTTCGCACTTAGGACACTGCTGGCGATGATAAGCCGTCCCGTGTTGGCGAGGCCACCGCCTCCGCCGCCCGCCTCGTTAGCCACAATGGCAACGCCGCTGAGGATCACATCACCGCTATTGTAGATACCACCCCCGTCGAAGACGGCGCTATTGCTGATCACCACACTGCGACTGATGATCGCCCGGCTATTGATCCCGAAGATCCCACCACCGGTTGCAGTCCGGTTCCGCCGGAAAGTCGTGTTGCTGATCGTCAGACGGCTATCCATGGCAAGGAGACCGCCACCGGCCCCAGGGATGTTGCGCGCGGCCTGGTTGGCGGCGACTGTGGCATTCTGAAGGTCCAAGACGCCATCATTGACGTAGATGCCCCCGCCGTAATCCACGTGGTTGGCTTCGACGCTGTCCCCATCGAGGTAGACGGTGGCGCTGTAGTGCAGGGCAATGCCCCCGCCGTAACCGACGCCTGCGATGCCGTTCCCACGGAACGTGTTGTCGGACAACCTGACCGTGCCGCTGCCGATGTCCAAGCCGCCGCCATAGCCGCCATCGCTGCCGATTGCATTAGAGATGACGACGTTGCGCGCAAGCGTCGCGTTGCTGTTTTCCAGTTGGATGCCGCCGCCGAAGGCCTCTTGGCCCAGGCCGAGCGTCAGATTGCCCTCTATGCGGTTGTCCTCGAAGGTCGGCGCACCGCGCTGCACCCAGATGCCACCACCCAGGAAGAAAGCGCTGTTGCTGATCACGACATTGTCGCGCACGATCGCGTTGCTGTCGCGGAGAGCGATGCCGCCGCCGTGGTTACCGCCCAGGTCCGCGCGCCCGCCGGTGATAACGAAACCCTCGACTGTCGGATCGGCAGCTAGGATGCGGACCACAGACTGCGATGCGTCAGCCGGGCGGATGGTGACGGAGAACATCGTCAGATCCCTCAGGGTGAAGTTGGGGTTCCAGCCACCCTGTAGCGTGACGCTCTGACTGATGACAACGTTTTCGGTGTAGGTGCCGGTCGCCACGCGAATCGTGTCGCCTGGGTTGGCGGCTGCCAGGGCCGCACCGATCGTGGTACTGCATCCGCTCATGCCGCTGGCTGTCACGCACAGGGTATCGTGGAGATCCAGCGGGGTCACAGCGACGGCAGGGCGACCCTCTAGCAAGAAAACCACAGCCAGCAACGGCAACAGCACGGCGAGGGCAACGGCACGGGCTTTGGTCGTGATCCATCGGGTACTGCCGGGGTAAGCGTTAGCCTCATTCCTGTTCATAGTCCGACTCCCTTCGAGCAATAGTGCTCCAAACACCAAGATATACGGGTGTCCGTCGCCCTGCAGGCGATACAGGGTTATCGGGATGTGGAAGAGGCGGCAGATGAGCGGCAAACTGGTGGCTGTGTATCGTTGTCTCTGCGTCCGTCACCGATCACAGCACACCTCGTCCGCCTACCAGAGAGAGTGTGGCCAGTCGAACAAGATTATGTACTATTAGTATTATAGTTATAGTACATATCGATGTCAAGATCCCTCTGACCCTAAGACTCGTCAGAAGAGGGTGCGTTCTGATCCATCGGGGGTTCTTTGGATGCTGCCGGTTCCTGCTGCAGCCGGGAACGCAGCCACGACCGGCGCTGTCCCCTGCGCGGCCGGGCCGTCATCAACACCGCCAGCCAGTGAACTTCCTCAGAGGTCTCCAGCACAAGCTTGATCGCGATCAGGGTCAACGGCACGGCCAAGATGGTCCCAATAGGGCCGAGGACAAAGCTCCAAAGTACCAACGAGAGAAAGATGAAGAGTGGAGAGATGTTCAGTTCCTCGCCCATCACCCTGGGTTTGAGGATATTCTCCACGAGCATGTTGGTCAGCTCGAAACCGATGACCACCACCAGCGCCGGCTTCCAACCGAACTCCAGCAACGCCACGATGGCTGGCGGGATGATCGAGATGAAGATGCCGATGTTGGGAATGTAATTCATCAGGAATCCCAGCATCCCCCATAGGATCGGGAAGTCGACGCCCAGCACGACCAGCAGCAGGGCGTTGGCCACGCCGGTGAGCAGACCGGTCCACGTGGTGATCGAGAGATAGCTCCTGATCGACGCCATCAGGTCGGTGATCGCTGCGATGCGTTCACGGTCATCGAACATCACCTCTAGCTTCTGTGGCAGCAGGGCGAAATCTGTGAGCATGAAGGCAACCAGCAGGATCACGACGAACCAGTTGGAGAAGGTGTCGACCACGCCCCCAAGCAGGTTGCCCGCCACACTCAGAAACCGAGAGACATTCAGAACTTCTGCAGTGAGCAGATCCGCCACCTCAAACGGGAGATCGGCGGTCAGTGCCACAACCTGATCGATCATCCGCTGCAGCGCCGCCTGATAGACGGGCAGCCGGTCGATCACGCGGCTGATGGAAACCACGGTCACACTGATCAGGACCGACACGACCAGAAGCACGATGAGCAGCACAACGATCAGAGCCAGCCAGGCCGGCACCCCCCGGTCCAGCAACCATTGCTGGACCGGCGCAAAGAGGACGGCGAGGATGAAGGCCATCAGGATCGGCGTGACAACCTCAGCCGCCTCCCGCATGCCGAAGACAACGACGACGAAACTTGCCAGCATCAGCATGATGTTCAATAATGGGCGTAGCCGCGTGGACTGCGATGCATTCATCTCCATGGTCGATCCTCCCTCTCCAAGGTGACGACCCGGGCCCGAGGCGTGGTCGCGGTTATCGGTGTCTCAGCCGCCTGCCGCGTCGTGCCCTCATTCCAATGATACGCGCGATCCGGCGCGGTTCAAAGCAGAGGGTGTTAGCAGCCATCTGGAAACTCGTTGCCCGATTTCGAACATTTGTGCTATAATTGAAGACGCTCTGACATTCGCTGTGTTTTCGTAGTAGTCTCTCCCAACGTGGCAAGGAGAAGGAAGATGAAAACGCTGGAAAACTGTCAGCGGGTTCCTCGCTGGGTATCTCACATGGGTTGCCTCAAAGGGTGCCTCGACTTCCTGGGCATCGAGATCAGTGAACCATGGCTGTATGGCGGCACCGGTCACGCCTGCGTCATCAACCTGCATAAAGGGGTCTGCCCCAGCGGGCCTACGGCGTGGAACACGAGCAAGCTTTACGAGCTGGGTCCGAACCTCGGCTACAAGATCAATGGTGTCTTCGGAGTCAAGCACCGGGATGACTTCCCTGAACTGCAGGCGCGCGCCTTCGAGCACGTCCGGCAGGCCATCGATCAGGGCTACCCCTGCTACGGCTGGGAGCTCGAGATCCCCGAGTTCTACGTCATCTATGGATATGATGATGCGGGCCCGGACTATGAAGGCGGCTACTACTTCTCCGGTCCCGGCTGCGACGAGGGCAAGGGCCCTAAGTCCTGGAAGGAGCTCGGGGACACCGGCATCGGTGTGCTTGAGGTCTACAGCGTCGCCCCCGGCGAGCCCGCCGACGACGTCACCACCGTCAAAGCTGCCCTGAGCTTTGCGCTGGAGCATGCAGCCAACCCCAAGGAGTGGATCTGGGAGGACTACGCCTCCGGCGTCAATGGTTTCGACAACTGGATCGGGGCCCTCGAGGCGGGCAAAGCCTCCGATATGGGCATGCGCTACAACACCGGCGTCTGGCTGGAGTGCCGGCAGAACGCCGTCGGCTTCCTGCGGGAGGCCAAGGCGCGGCTTCCGGGCAGGGCCGGCAACCTCTTCGATGAGGCAGCGGCCCACTATCAAGTCGTGACCGATCACCTCAAGAAGGTCTCCGAAATCTGCCCTTGGTCCTATGAGGCCGATGACGAGGCGGTGCTGCCCGTCAACGCCAACAGCGAAGCCGCCGTCAAAGCCCTTCGGACCGCCAGGGAGGCCGAGGCCGCCGGGCTCGCGACGCTGCAGAAGATCGTTGCTGTGCTGTAGGAAACAAGGGATAAGGGAACAGGAGCGCAGCGTGAACCAATGGAACTAGACGATCAGACCGATCCGCGCCGGCGATCTGGATGACGATGGCTTTCGCAGAGGATGCAGAGCGCCTGCCGTGGTGGGTCGAGACCGGAAGCGAGACGGTCAAGACACAAGTGGACCAGGCGCTCGCTGAGGGTCGAGATCTCAAGGACATCGTCGCGCGGCTAATGGTCCTACGCCTTGTCTGAGGAGGAGCAGGCAAGGCTCCTTAGCACCCGTGTGCTAGCACGCTTGGGAATCGCCTGCGCGTATGGGTCAATCTAGCCCTATACTATAGGCTAGCAGAGCCAGCCAAACGGCACCGCGTTGGCTGACCAGGATGGTGTCTGGCACCGAGAAGATACGAGCAAGGAGGGAAGACCATGCATCCGCTAGTTGCCGAACTGAAGGAGCAGTACCTCTACACCTTGGGCATGTACGAGCGTGTGTTGCAGGCATGCACGGACGAGATCTGGGACAAGTCTTACGCGGGCATCCCCTTCTGGCGGGAAGCCTACCATACCATCTTCTGGCTGCACACCTTCTTGGGGACCGAGGACAAGGTCTTCCATCCGCAGCCTTTCGGCAGGGATATCGACCCACAGTTGACCACGCCACCCAACGCCACCTGCGCCTGTATGGAGGCACGCCAGTACGCCTTGGAGACCAAGGGCTATGTCGAAGAGGTTTTTGACAAGCTGACCCTTCCCGCGCTCACCGAGGAGAAGCACGCCTGGTGTGGCGAGTTCCGCACCGTCTACCACCGTCTCCTCTACGGGCTACGGCACGGACAGCACCACATCGGCAGGCTCACAGCCTTTCTTCACCTTGAGGGGGTCAAGGTCGACGCCTGGCAAGGCTAAATCGAACAGATGACCAACGTGAGGGATGAGGCCGCCCTAGCACAGTGGCTGCTAGCGGAAGGCGGACCTGCCATCCGCTACCGCACGGCGACAGAACTGCTGGACACGCCGCCTTCAGACGTGACAGAGCTTCTTGCGGATCTCACCAGCTACGGCATGGTGCAGACCTGGGTCGATCGGCTCAGGCCGCCCGAACGTGGTAGCTTGGCCAACCTCCACGGATCGCATCCCGACGCCTTTGAGAACATCTGCGCTAAGCTCTACGAGCTCGGCATCCGACCCGGGATGGTACCGGCCTACGATGCTAAGCTCCAGCCCTACCGGCGCTATGCAACGGATGGGGTGCAGGGCTTTAGCGCCATCTGCCTGATGGCGCCCCTCAACATACGCAAGATCAAGCAACGCGTGGGCTGAGGGCGATGAGCAAGCTAGCCGCCGTAGGCGCCCTGGTACTGACAGCACTGCTGGTGCCAGCGTGCAGTGTGCCCCTACCACCCGCTGGCCCGCCGGAGCCGGCGTTTCTGCTTCCCAGCACACCGGGAGGCCTGGATGGCCGCGTCCTGACCGTGACGACCCTCGACTCGACGGGCCCCGGCTCGCTCAAAGCTGCGATCGGCGCTCGGGGGCCCCGCGTGATCGTCTTCGAGGTGGGTGGCGTCATCGACCTGGCGCAGCAGACCCTGGTCATCGACGAGCCCTTCGTCACTGTGGCGGGGCAGACGGCGCCTCATCCGGGCATCACGCTCATCCGGGGCGGGGTCCTCATCACGACCCATGACGTCTCAATCCGCCACATCCGCGTGCGGCCCGGGGACGCCGGACAGCCGCGCCGCAGCGGCTGGGAGCCTGACGGCATCTCGACGTCTGGTCGCCTGGCCTACAACATCGTCATCGACCACTGCTCCGTCACCTGGGGCGTGGACGAGAACCTCAGCGCCTCCGGCCCCCAGCACGCGGGCCGCGCCGGGACATCACACGCCATCACCTTCAGCAACAACATCGTGGCGGAGGCGCTCCGGAGGGCTTCCCATTCTGAGGGCGCCCACTCCAAGGGGTCGCTGATCCACGACCACGTGACCCAAGTCGCCATCATCCGTAACCTCTACGCGCACAACAGCGACCGGAATCCTTACTTCAAGCCGGACGCCACGGGCGTTGTGGCCAACAACGTCATCTACAACCCAGGGCAGGTTGCCATCTCGATGGACTATGTGACCCAGGAATACCGCGGGCGGGAGGATGAGCTGCGACCGGCTCGCGTGTCCGTGGTGGGCAACGTGCTGCAGTATGGACCAAACACTCCCTTCTTCCTCGCCCTGGTGTCGGGTCGGGGGGAGGTATACCTGGAGGACAACCTCCCCCTAAGGCGTAACGATAGAGCTGCCCCACGGACGCTGGGCCGTCTCTCGATCAGTGATCAGCCGCCGATTTGGGTCGGTGGTATCGCGGTATTGCCCGGCGGCGAAACCCTCGACTATGTGCTCGCGAACGCTGGCGCGCGTCCGTGGGACCGCGACGCCGTGGACCGGCGGATCATCGAATCGGTTCGCGCGGGCAGCGGCACCATCATCGACAGTCAGGAGGATGTGGGCGGCTATCCGGACCACGCCATGACCTATCGAACGCTCGAGATCCCGGAATCGGACGTCGAGAGCTGGTTGGCCTCATTCGAGAACGCCGCGCAGGAGTAGCATCGGACAGGACTAGGCAGCCCGGGTTCATCCAAGACGCCACCATTGGGAGGCCAAACAAGACACGAAGGAGCTCGAATGCCGTTTGCGAAGAAGTTCCGTGCGATGATGGACTTCCCCTTTCCGGGGGATCGGGTCGGCGACTTCCTGGTCGAGAGCGTAAGCGTTGAGGATGAGTGGGGACATCCCGAGGGCTACGTCTACGCGGTCCGGATGGTCTTCCAAGGTCCGGGCGGGAAGCAGGGCCTGCTCC
>JAFGNI010000325.1 GCA_016927095.1 Anaerolineae bacterium
CAACAAGCCTTCGCCGACGTCCTGAACCCGGTCTGGCGCATCGTGCTGGCTAGCATCGCTGCCGAGGTCATCAGCGAGCTGCTGGACACCGAGATCTACCATCTCTGGGTGAATCGCATCACCCGCCGGTATCAGTGGGCCCGGGTGCTCGTGAGCAACAGTGTCAGCATCCCGGTGGACAGCCTGGTCTTCGTCTGGATCGCCTTCGGAGGCGTTTTGCCGGTGACCGTCGTCTGGTCCATTTTCTGGGCCAACGTCTTAGTGAAGGGGCTGACGACGTTGGTCAGCCTGCCGGGGATCTACCTGGTGAAGGGAACGTAAGCAATGGATGTGCGCGACGAGAAGCGACGGCAGGCTGCGTCTGAGGAAGCGCCGGCCGAAACCGCCCCTGACTACGAGGCGCCCGAAACCGGTGCGGGGGATGAAGAATCTGAGGCGCTGATCGAGCAGTTCCTGGCCGAGACCGCCGGCGAGGTTGTGCGTGAGCCGGGGGAGGAGGGCGCGCCGGCGTGGCCCGAGGCACTGCCGGAAGGACATCGCGCCGGCTTCGTGGCGCTGATCGGCCGGCCCAACGTCGGCAAGTCGACCCTCATCAACGCGTTGATCGGCCACAAGGTCACCATCGTCTCCTCGAAACCGCAGACCACCCGCTCGCGGATCATGGGCATCCTCACGGCGCCGGCCTATCAGTTGATCTTTGTGGATACGCCCGGCATTCACAAGCGTCCACCCCACCAGATCAACAAGATGATGATCGCCGAAGCGGTAGCCGCGATTCCCGACGCCGATACCATCCTCTTCGTGGTTGATGTCGCCGTGGCACCCCGGGACGAAGACGAGATGATCGCCAGGATCCTCCGCGAGAAGGCTGAGGCGCGTCCCGTGATGCTGGTGCTCAACAAGGTCGATCGCGTGGACCCTAAGACCCTCGATGACCGGCGTCAGGCTTACGAGGCGTTGCTGCCCGGTGCGGCGGAGGTGATCGCGGTCAGCGCGCTTGAGGAGACCAACGTCGACCAACTTGAGGACGCTATCCTGAACTACGTCCCCGAGGGCCCGCGTTACTATCCCGGCGATCAGATCACCGACCAGACCGAGCATCAGATCGCCGCGGAGCTGATCCGCGAGGCCGTCTTCCGTCTGACCTACCGGGAGATCCCCCACGCGGCGGCGGTGCTCATTGAGGATTACCACGAACGCGAGAACGGCGTGCTCTACATCGCCGCCCGCATCTGGGTGGAGCGGGAGTCGCAGAAGCCCATTGTGATTGGCAAGGGGGGAAGCCTGCTCAAGCGGATCGGGACTGAGGCGCGTCACGAGCTGGAGCGTTTCATCGGCGGACAGGTCTACCTGGATCTCTGGGTCAAGGTCAAGCCGCGGTGGCGCGACGAGATGGCGCGGCTGCGTGAGTTGGGGTACTGAGCTCAGCCAAGGGGAGGGGTGATTTATGCCGGTTGGGTCGATCGTCAATGCGACGACGGTGATCGTAGGCAGCACCATTGGGATGCTGGTCCGCAAGAGCCTGCCCGAGCGCATCAAGGCTATCATCTTTCAGGCTGTGGGCCTGGCAACGTTGGTTCTCGCGATGTCGATGGCGCTGCAGCCCGAGGCCGACTTTCTCCTGCTGATCTTCAGCCTGATCTTCGGCGGGATTCTGGGAGAGGTCACGAAGCTGGATGAGCGGCTCGACGCCTTTGGCGATGGGCTGAAAGCGCGGATCCGCATCAAGAACGAACGCTTTACCGAGGGCCTGGTGACGGCCTTCCTCATCTTCTGCGTCGGCTCGATGACCTTCGTGGGCGCCCTCAACGAGGGACTCAGCGGGGACCGGACCCTGATCCTCAGCAAGTCGATCCTCGACGGTTTCACCTCTATCGTGCTGGCCTCGGTCTACGGGGTGGGCGTGCTCTTCTCTGCCGTGCCGCTCTTCGTGGTTCAGGCCAGCCTCACGCTGCTGGCGGCGCAGTTCCAGATGCTCTTCCCCGAGATGCTGATTGTGCAGCTGACCGCGGTCGGTGGCGCATTGATCTTGGGGATTGGGCTCAACCTGCTGGAGATCAAGAAGATCAAGACCGTGAACCTGCTGCCGGCATTGGTGGTAGTGGTTGTCCTGACCTTCATCTTCCTGATCTAGCAGCAGTCCACACATCCACAATGCAAAAGCGCCCACCACTCGGTGGGCGCTTCTTCTTGCGAGCTTGTGGACCTGGTGGGATTCGAACCCACGACCCCCACAATGCCATTGTGGTGCGCTCCCAGCTGCGCTACAGGCCCTTATGATGATCCTTATGCATCGCTTCTTCTCGGGGTGTTGCCCCGCAATGGAGCTGAGGGGATTCGAACCCCTGACCTCTACAGTGCGATTGTAGCGCTCTCCCAGCTGAGCTACAGCCCCCCAGCGCACAAAAACGATTATACCATAGCCACCTAACTTGGCAAGGGCGGTCTCACATGGGATAGCGCAAGCGCAGTTGGGAAGGGCACCCACAAGGGGTGCCCCTACGGATGGCCGCTGTAGGGGCAGGGCTTGTCTCTGCCCTGAGGCAGCAGGCACAGTGCCTGGTGCAGATGGCCAACTGCGATTGCCTTGCACATGCGAAGGTTAGCACGGTCATCACCATGTCAACCTTCCCGTGAGTGCCCGGTCAGCCAACCGTATCCGTGAACGGCAGCGTGATCTGGCCCAGCTCGGGTGCCTTCACCGTCATCTTGACGGTGTGTTCCCCGGGCTCCAGTGCGCCCGGCACATAGACCTTGAGGACAGCACCGTAGCTCACGTAGAGGGATGCGGACCAACTGATGTTGGTGGCATCGCGAGCCTTGCCGTTTAGCTCGACAGTGATGCCTTCGAGCGCCCGCTCTTCATCATCGACGGTCAGCTTCGCGATCCCACTCACCGAGCCGGAGTCGATCTGGTTCTTGACCTCGAAAACGAAACCATCGCCCTGGTTCTTCAGGCTGCCCGTGACATACATCTTCTCTAGCGCACCAGATGACATACCGTAGTACATACGACCTCCTCAAAGTTAGGGTAAGAAAGGATTGCCGGCGGCTGAATCTGCCGCATCTACACTACACGATTTCGCCGAACTTACCGCTGTGGTGGCGGAAGAACCAGTAGCCAAAGACCAGGAAAAGGAGCGCGGTGACCGCGGTCCGCGACAGGAAGTCCAGCGCCGTCAGCGTGCCGTTGTAGAGAATATCCTGATAGGTGTTGATGATGGACGCCATCGGATTCAGGCGAAAGAGCCAGACCTGCGGATTGAAGGTGATGCCCACCCATGTCACTTCGGTGGGCAGGGATTTCATCGGGTAGATGATGGGCGTGATGAAGAACCACGCCTGCATCCCCACATCCATCAGCATGTGGGTATCGCGGTAGTAGACTTCCAGTGTCGACAAGAAGAGCACAATGCCGACGGCGAAAATCACCTCAATCAGGATCGGGATGGGGAGCAACAGCACGTGCTCGGTCGGCATCACGCCCGAGACAAGCGCTAACACAAAGAAGACAGGCAGGGCCATCAGGAAGTTGATCAGGCTCGACAGGACGCTCGAGATCGGCAGCACCTCCCGGGGGAAATAGACCTTCTTGACGAGGTGGGCACTGCCCACGACGCTGGGGATCCCCCCCATCACCGCACTGCTGAAGAAGTTCCAAGGGAGCAGCGCGCTGAGGAAATGGATGTGGTAGTTCGGAATGTCGACCCCTTTGTAGAGCACACCGAAGACAAAGGTGAAGATGAGCATCATCAGCAGCGGGTTAAGCCACGACCAGACAATGCCCAAGATGGAGTTCTTGTACCGGACCTTCAGATCGCGTGCGACCAAATTGTAGACGAGGTCCCGGTAGTTCCAAAGTTCAACCAGCCCAGTTAGCATAGCTATGAAGTGCCTCGGATGTTCATGATCGGGTGAACCTACTAGCAGCGCGATTATACCATCAGTGACGGTCTGAACAATCGGGCCCCGTCCTGGCCTTATCCTGGATCGAGCATGCGTTGCGGGTATAATCCCTTTGTGACTGCGACCCAAGACCGCAAAGCTGTCCGCTGGAGCACCCCAGTCTGCTGGGGCATGGTGCTCGTGCTATTGGTCGCCGCGCTGCTACGGCTGGCGGCGCTGCCCGAGCTGCCCCTGGGACTGCACTACGACGAAGCCGCCAACCTCATCCTCGTGCGTCAGATGGTGGAGGACGGCTATCGTCCCCTTTTCATCCGCGCCTACACGGGCAAAGAGGCGCTCTTCTTCTATGCTGTAGCGCCCTGGGTCTGGATCACCGGGGGGACGCCCTGGGGGCTGCGGTTGGGCGCAGCGATGATCGGCGTGCTCACGGTGGCGGCGACCTTCGCCGCCGTCCGTGCTCTGTTCGCCGGACGCCCAGAGCGTTCGCGCCTCGCGCTCATGGCTGCCGGCTGGATAGCCATCGCGTTCCCGCACGTGCTGCTGAGCCGCTACGGCTTCCGGGCTATCTCGCAACCGTTGCTCCAGGCGCTGACCGTGGCCATGATCTGGCGTGGCCTGCGCAACGGCAGGGGTGCCTGGTTAGTGGCTGGGGGCATAACGCTGGGCTTGACCGCCTACACCTATCTGGCGGCCCGGCTCTTTCCCATTCCCCTCGGCTTGGCCCTGATTGGGTGGCTCATCGTCGCGCCGCAGCGCGC
>JAFGNI010000326.1 GCA_016927095.1 Anaerolineae bacterium
CGACGGGCGCTTTTTTCGTCCACCTACACAGCGCGGCTACTCGGCACCAGCTCCTTTGACATACCGGTCAAAGAACTCGACCGAGCGCTGGGCAGCGGCCCCGAAGTTGGCTGAGATGTTGTGGTCGTCGCCCTGGTAGACGAAGAGCTCGGCCGTCTGGCCGGCGTCCTGGAGCCGCGTGTAGAGGCTCTCGGACCAGGAGACGGGCACGGACTGATCCCCAGTGGCGTGGTGGAGTTGCACGGGTCCGGAGAGATCGGAGAGGTAGGAGACAGGATCGATGGCGGCCCAGAAGTCGGGGTTCTCGTCGAACATCCCGTAGGAAAAGAGTCCCACTCTGGGTAGACGGGCCGGCGGTGTGCCCTCAGGCCCTGGCGTGAGGGTTGGTGGGGCACCCACCCAACGCGGACGGTCCGTGTAGATCTCCTCGAAGGTCGCGACGGTGCCAGCCCAGATAACGCCGGCGTCGATGTCGTTTGTCACGACCATCGCGCGGAGTGTGATGCCCCCGCCCATCGAGTGTCCCCACATCCCCACGCGTTCGGCGTCCGCCTCAGGAAGCCGCTGTAGCGACGAGAGTGCGTGCAGCACGTCGATGGTGTAGTCCGACCAGCGGGATCCGCCTGAGGCATTGCCCTCGGAGCTACCGTGTCCGCGGTAGTCAGACTTGAAGGTGATGTAGCCGCTGCGGGCGAAGGTGTCCTGATAGGCTACGTATCGCTCGGTTGTGCGGTAGAGCTCCGGCGTGATGTGCCCGTGGTTGAAGACGATGATGGGCCAGCCGCTTGCCGGCTTCTCGCCTCGGGGCACCGTAAGGAGCCCGTAGATCCTGAGGCCTTCCGACAAGTGCGAGGCGACGTAGCGATCGTAGTTGGTGCCGGGATTGAGTGTTTCCTCGATCACAAAGTCACTGCCGGGATAGCTCTGCTGACGCATATACGCGATGGACATGGGGTGGAGGGGCGTAGGGGTTGGCGACGGCGTCGGTGTGTCGGTCGGGATAGGGGTAGCCGTGGACGTGCTGGTGGGCAGCGGCGTAGGTGTGGCAGTTGGCGATGGGGTCGCCGTCGCCGTGGGGGCCAGGGTTGCCTCGTGGGCGACGACGTTTGGCGGGGTTGTCGGCGCGGGACGGCATCCTGCTAGACCTAAGACAACCAGGAAGGCAACAAGGACTATCCGAGACTTCAGCGTGGCTTGTATGGGCAGTAGCTTGGTCACCGGTTTCTCCTTCGGAGGGCCGTGCAGGATGCTACAGGATTGAGCACGTACAGGACTGAGATTCTGCCCCAAATGGACCGGCTGTCAACGCGGCGTCCAGGGGGGCAGGGCTCTGTCTGGGCAGTCGCATCTTGAACATAGTGCGATACGCTGGTATGCTTATGGCGGCGCCCCAAGATTTGACTCTGCCAGCATGAGCGTGGCCTGATCGAGCCTCTGTGCAGGCTGTTTGTGTGACTGGGGCGCAGCTTGAAACCTTGTCCTGCCACGACGGCAGGTGCAGTGTCTAGTGATCTGTCATTCAACCGATGCGGCCTGTGGCATCCGAAAGCGAGGACTTGTGGAACGGCTTCAGATCATTCCCCTAGGTGGGCTGGGGGAAGTTGGTAAGAACATGATGGCCCTGGAATACGGGCGCAATATCCTGATTGTCGATGTCGGTATGATGTTTCCCGAGGCCGATATGCCCGGGGTCGACTACATCATTCCGGATTACAGCTATCTCAAGGGCAAGGCCGATCGCATCCGCGGGGTCGTGATCACCCACGGTCACGAGGACCATATCGGTGCTCTACCTCACTTCTTGCAGGACTTCGATGCACCCGTTTACGCAACCAAGCTGACTCGCGGTCTGATCGAGGTCAAGCTCCGCAGGGACCTGCAGAAGCGGGTCACGCTGCACACGATGTCGCCCGGCGATATCCTTCAAGTCGGTCCCTTCCGGGTTGAGCCTTACCACGTCTGCCACAGTATCCCCGATACGGTCGGCCTGGGCATCGTGACGCCCGTGGGTCTGGTGGTGCACAGTGGTGATTTCAAGCTCGATCACACTCCCGTTGACGGTTGGCCTACCGACATCGCGAAGCTGGCGGAGTTCAGCCAGCGCGGCGTCCTGGCGCTGCTGGCCGATAGCACGAACGCTGATCAGCCGGGGCGCACGCTCTCGGAGCAATCCCTGAACACGACGCTGGCAGACGTGTTTCGTCCGGCTAAGGGTCGCGTGCTTGTCGCCACCTTCGCCTCGCTGATCTCCCGGATCCAGCAGGTGATGGACGTTGCCCAGAGCTTTGGCCGAAAGGTGGGCATCGCCGGGACGAGTATGGTGAAGAATGTGCGGATGGCGCGGCGGCTCGGATATCTGGACGTCCCCGACGACCTGATCCTCTCGCTGCAGGAGATCAGCCGGCTGCCACCTGAGCAGGTGACGATCATCGCCACGGGGGCTCAGGGGGAGAGGCGCTCTATCATGGGGCGGTTGGCTACGGGCCGGCATTCATCGCTGCGCATCATCCCTGGTGACACCGTTGTGCTCTCCTCGCACACGATCCCAGGCAACGAGGAGATGGTCCACCGGCTCATCAACCGCCTTTTCCAGAGAGGGGCCAACGTCGTCTACCACCCTGTGGCCCCAGTGCACGTCTCAGGCCACGCGAGCCAGGAGGAGCAGAAGTTCCTGATCAGCATCCTCCGGCCCAAGTTCTTCGTGCCGATCCACGGTGAGTTGCGCCACCTGACACTCCATGGGGCGTTGGCTCAGGAGGTCGGGATCCCCAAGCAGAACATTGCTGTCGTGGAGAATGGCTACGTGCTTCGCTTCAGCGAGGACGAGATGGAGATTGGTGAGCGCGTGCCCGGCGGCTACATCTTTGTGGACGGCAACTGGGTTGGGGACGCAGTGAGCCCCAACCTGATCCGGGAGCGCGACCTGTTGGGCGAGACGGGGGTCTGCTCCGTCGCCCTGGTCTACGATGAGAAGAGGGGCGGTGTCGTCGGGCAGCCGCGGGTGACGGCCCACGCCGTCGCATCTCAGGAGGTGATGGGCGACCTGCTGCCAGGGGCCACGGAGGCCGTCTTGAGCGCGATGCGCGGGATCAGTGCGGGAACGGCGGCCTCGACGGTGGAGCGTGCCGTCGAGAAGTCTGTGTCGGATTACTTCTTCCGTGAGGCGCGCAATCGCCCCGAAGTGATTGTCCACGCCCTGCCGATTTAGATCCGCCGTTTCCGGGTTGGAGACCGTGGCGCACATCCTGATCGCCTACAAGCAGTTCCCTGCCCCCTCGGTGGGGCACGCCGGGGGGGAGTCGCTTTTCTACCTCATGGAGGCCCTGCATCAGCGCGGGCACCGGCTGACCCTGGTGGCCCGGATCACTAACGAGGAGCGGCAGCACCTGCCAGAGGTCGAGCGCATCTGTGACCGCATCGTCACAGTGCGCCACCATCGCTCCCGCGGCGGCCCGCGGCTCGTAGCCATCCTCCGCAGCTACCTGGATCTGCGACGTGCGATTCGTGAGACAATCCAGGCGGTGCGTCCCGATTTCGTGCACGTCGAGACAACGCAGACCGCTGTGATCGCGCTGGGCCTGCCGGAGTCACCCTCGTCCTATCGCACACAGGACGTCAACTGGTTCCTCATCGATCAACGCCTGCGTCAGGGCTTCGGTGCGCAGCGCCTCACCGGCCTGCGCCGATGGGTTGCGATCGTCGAACGCGCCTTGTTTCGCTGGCTAGAGCCTTGGGTTGCTGGGCAGTACAGTCTCCTGCTGGCGATCTCTGAAGGCGACCGACGGCTGTTGGCCCGGGACCGATCGCGGGACAGCCTGCTCTTCGTCCCCCTTGTCCCTTCTTTTACGGGACAGGAGACGGTGGCGCCGGCGGTCGACGGTGATAGCAACCTGCTTTTTGTCGGGGCCATGTCGCGGGATCACAATCTAGCCGGCGTGGCCTGGTTTCTCGATGGGATCTGGCCCGATATCGCCGCATCCGTGCCGGATGCCCGCTTCTACATCGTGGGCGGGCACCCACCAGAGGCGCTGCAACGCCGAGCTGATGGCAAGCGTGTGGTGGTCACCGGATTCGTTGACGATCTGGCGACCTGGTACAGGGCGGCAACGGTCTTCGTGTCGCCTCTGCTGGTCGCCGGTGGCCTCCTGCAGAAGGTGATGGATGCCATGGCGATGGGGGTGCCGGTGGTGGCTTCGAGTGTCTGCAACCACGGCGTCGGCGCCATCCCTGGTGAGCACCTTGTCACGGCGGATGAGCCTGAGGCCTTTGCCGCGGCGGTGATCGAGCTACTGGGAAACCCGGAAGCGCGACAGCGGCTTGGTGCCGCAGGGCGGACCTTTGTGCGGGAGCATTACGACTTGGAGACGGCGGTGGACGGATGGGATGCTGCCATCCGCCGCCTCGTGGGCGAGCGCTGAGACGATGCGTGTCACTGCGACACGCATGGGCAGACAGGGCCATCGCATCTAGCTATCTCAACATCACGCCGTGTACGGGCTGTTATGTAGGCCGGGTAGCCGACCCGGCCCGGCGGCGCAGCCGCCGCTGCGCAAGGTCTGTGCGAGGGCGGCGCTACGATTGGGCATGCCGCCAGGACGACGATCTGGCGCCGGGGCGGCTCAGCTAGCCGCTCTACAGGGCTCCCGATGCAGTAGTCCTGTCTAGATGCGATAGCCCCACCTGGGCAGAGCCGAAGACTGTGTATCTCATGAGCGCGTGGTATAATGACGCGCGTGTTCGCCCGAGAGAGCTCGAAGCTAGTCGCACGTAAGGATATGGCAACAGGAACTCGGTCCAGAGGCAGTCGTGTGAGAGCCCCGGTGATCGTCGTGGGGTTCCTGGCTATGCTTCTGTTGGGTATCGGTCTGGGCGTTCTGATTTTCGTGGTCAATTGGGTGCGCGGCAGTCTGGCGACCGAAGGGGTGACACCGGGTCTACCGGCGAGCACCGAGCCCAGTGAGAACGTCACCTATGCGTTTGGTCAGTTGCTCCCGACGTGGAGTGGCACTGACCGCGTGACCGTTCTGGTCCTGGGGGTGGATGAGCGGTCTCAGGAGACCGGACCCTGGCGCACCGATTCCATCATGCTGCTGACGATTCACCCGGTGACCCGGCAGGCCGGCGTCCTGTCCATACCGCGGGACCTGTGGGTGCCGATCCCAGGATACAATGACGGGCGCATCAACACCGCACACTTCCTGGGCGACCTCTATGACCATCCCGGCGGTGGCCCTGCGCTGGCGGCTGAGACGGTTTCCTACAACCTTGGGGTGCCCATCGATTACACCGTACGCGTGAACTTCCAGGCTTTCGTGGCACTCGTGGATCAGATTGGCGGCATCGACGTCTACGTCGAGGAGCGTATCGACGATCCGAAATACCCCGACTACAACTATGGTTACGATCCGTTGGTGATTGAGGCCGGGTGGCATCACTTCGATGGTGAGATGGCGTTGAAGTATGCGCGGACGCGGCATGCCAGCAGCGATTTCGACCGGGCGCGCCGGCAGCAGCAGGTGGTGGCAGCTATCCTAGAACGCGTGACGTCGTATGAGCTCTTCCCAGAACTGGCCCGCAGCGCACCGCAGCTCTACGAGACGCTGTCGTCGTCCGTTGAGACCGATATGGCGCTGGACCAGATGTTGGCCTTGGGCAACCTGGCCCTTGGTGTTGATCAAGCATCCATTCGCTTCGGCGTGATCGATCAATCGTGTACCCAGCCCTGGGTCACACCTGACGGGGGTCAGGTCCTGATTCCCATCCGGGATCGCTTGCGTGAGGTTCGGGACTACATCTTCGATACGCAGCCACCCGAGGTCGTCGCGGAGACGACGGTCGTCGTGGTCCCCACTGCGACACCCGAGGTCGCGACGGTGGCGGTGCTCAATGGTACATCCCGGGAAGGGCTGGCAGGTTCTACAGCGGATCTTCTGCGGGAACAAGGGATTGACGTCGTTCACGTTGGCAACGCCGATCGTCAGGACTATGCGACGACGGTGGTGGTGATCAACCAGGA
>JAFGNI010000327.1 GCA_016927095.1 Anaerolineae bacterium
AGTAGACGAGCGGCATAAAGAGCAGGTAGAACATCTCGTTACCCAGTGACGTAAGCATCTCAAACACGCCGACAAGCCCGGGTAGCGTCTCGCGCAGCCAGAGAATCAGGTCCAGTTCAAGGTCGAGTAGGTGAGTCATTGGAGGCCTCCGGGGTTTGATCTTGCCAGCTTCCTCGCAGAAATCCCCGCCATGAGCAGCGTGCCGGCTACAGAAAGGACGACGCCCAACTGGAAGAGCGGGCGATATCCCTGGCGGTCGATAAAGTAGCCGCCGAAGAGGCTCATCACGCCGAAGCCGGAGCCCATGGCGGTCGTCAGGGCGCCATACGCGATGGCGCGCCACGCGTCGGGCACGAGCTCCATCTGGAAGACCTGCAGGGCGGGCAGCCAGAGAGAAGATGCCACCTGCACGCCCAGAAGCCCCACCGCGACCGCGATCCAGTGCGGTACGAGCGCGAGGAGGAGCAGGCTGATAGCGAGGATCGCAGTCGATGTAGCCACGATCCAGCCGTGGTGCCAGCGCTCGGCGAGCCGCGGGATGGCAAAGACGACCAGGACCGCGGCGACCTGGCCGATGCCGGTGACGAGCCCGATGGTTGTCGTGGAGAGCAGGAGCTCGGTGTCCATGTAAGGTCCACAGAAGGCCTGGCACGTGGTCCAGCCGGCGTGGCGCAGGAAGACGTAGGCCACCATTGCCGCGACGGGGAGCAGCGGAAAAGGCCCACGCTGCAGGGCGGCGTGGGCGCCGTCAGTGGGGCGCTGGCCTCCTCTGACTTTGCGAAGTGGTCCGATCGCCAGCAGTCCCAGCAGGGCGCCGATCAGAAGCGCGATGGCATAGGGGGCCGGATCGGCGGTCGTGAGCCCGGCGACGCGCGCGATGAGGCCCGGTAGTGCACCCCCGACGACGGTGCCTACCAGGGTACCGATGCCCTGCAGCGCGCTGGACATCGCATAGGCGCTGCTGCGGTTCGACGGCTCCGTTACGGCCATCAGCGCCGGGACCAGGTTGACGGCTATGGAAGACCAGCCAACCGTGAGGACCAGTTGTGACACGACGGGAATCACGGTGCGCAGTTTGGGTGCGACCATCTCTCCGACGGGTAGTATGGCCATGCCGGCGACGGTAAGCCAGACGCTCAAGAGCATAATGCGTCGTGTGCCGAAGCGCTGACCCAGGGCGCCACTGGGCATGCCCATCGCCATAAAGGCAAAGGATCCGATCGCGTAGTAGATCCCCACATATGCGGGTGTGAACCCCAGACGCAGCAGGTAGAGGCTGCGCAGCAGCGAGAAGAGGCCCAGGAAGCTGCCGGTAATGAGGCCGGAGGCCAGAATCAGTTGGCGGGCATCGTGAGCAAACTCGTGTAGCGAAGGTAGGCGCCAGTGGTATCGCATCGCAATGGGTATCCTGCGCCGATTGTAGGCGATTGCGGGCCTGCAGCAAGCGTTTCCGGCGCATTTGCACGCCCTGATGAACCTCGTACAATACTGTTCGGAGGTGGACGATAAGGATGGCGGGCCCGTCTGCAGGACATTCCGCTTGTCCCACGGCCGAGTGGACCGGTGCGCCGCACGAAGTCCCCTCTATCCAGAAACCAACCTTTAACCGTCCGGCGCTTGACAACGGTGTCGTGATGGTTAGACTGAGGATATCAGTGAATACTCACGCAGTTCTTGCACTTGGATCGGTGGTTCTGGAACGGTGAACGGGCCGTTATTGGCGGTGACGCTACCCCTGATCGCCTCTGCCCTGGTTGCCGGCGGACTTGCGATCTACACGTGGCACCGTAGAATCGTGCTCGGCGCGCGGATCTTTGCGCTTTTCATGGTGTCTGTGATGGCCTGGTCGCTGGTCAGCGCGGCGACACATCTGAGCCCCACGCTCTCCGGTAAGCTCTTTTGGACGAACAGCCAGTATATCTGGGTGGGACTGGTGCCCGCACTTTGGCTGCTGTTCGTGTTCTTGTACACCGGCCGCGAAAGGCTCTTGACGGTGCGAACCATCGCTCTCTTGAGCATCCATCCGATTGTGCTACAGCCGGTGGTCTGGCTGAACCCCGGCAAGCTGTTCCGGATGCACGTGTGGCTCGATGCTGTCGGGGAGATCCCGACGCTTGGAAACCAACTCGGTCCGCTCTTCTGGGTGCACGCGGTATACTCGTACGGCGTCCTGATCGCCGGATCCGTGCTGCTTTGGCGTGCTCATTTCGGCACGCCGAGGATTTACCTCAGACAGGGGGTGTCCTTGGCCATCGCGATTGTCGTTCCCTGGCTTGCCAATATCGTGACCATTGTCGGCGCTCCGGCACTCTCCCATCTCGACCTGACACCGTTCGCGTTTACCATCAGCGGTGCCGCGATCGCGTTGGGCCTATTCAGGCATGGGTTTCTTGATCTCGTGCCCGTGGCGCGGAGCGCGGTTGTCCGGAGCCTCGCGACGGGCGTTGTGGTGCTGGATGCACAGAGCCGCATCGTGGACCTCAACCCGGCGGCGGAGGCGGTCCTGGATGTGACCCGTGAAGAGGTGTCAGGCCAGCCGCTGGGCACGGTCTTGCCGCAGTGCGCTTACGTGATGAGCCGGCACGAGGATCTGCAGGACGCGCGTGACGAGATCGTCGTTGGACAGGGAGAAAACCGCAGGGTCTACGATCTGCGCTTCTCAGCCCTGCAGGACCTCCACGGCAAGGTCATCGGCCACCTACTTACCCTACAGGATATCACCGAGCGTAAGGAATCGCAGACTGCGCTCAGCCGCTACGCCGAGCGGCTGCGCATTCTCCATCAGATCGACGAGGCCATCCTGAATGCCCGGTCCCCTGAGGAGATCGCGGTGGCGGCGCTGGGTCAGATCCACCACCTCTTCCCCGCTCAGTGCCTCTCTGTGCTGGCTCTCGACGGGACCGGTCCCACGCGCCCCCTGGCGATCCGTGCGTCGGGCAGACTGCGACGTACGTCGACGGTCTGGGAGGAAGCGGCGGATGCGGACAGCTCGGTGTTCAGCCAGGTGACGTGCATTAACGATGTCGCCGGCGACGAGAGCGCGGACTGGATGTCCCGACGGCTTTACGATGAGGGCGTACGCGCATACCTCGTGGCGCCGCTGATCGTGCAGAAGGAGCTGATCGGGGCGCTGGCCCTGGAGTCGACGATCGCGGGCGCCTTTGGTTCCGAGCATATCGATGTGGCGTCTCAGGTCGCGACGTCGCTCGCTGTGGGACTGGAAAGCGCGCGGCGCTACATTGCGGCGCAGCAGGAACTCGCCGAGCGCAAAATTGCCGAGGAGGCCTTGCGCCAGAGCGAGGTGACCTTGCGGCAGAAGGCCGAGGATCTGGCAGCACGGAAC
>JAFGNI010000037.1 GCA_016927095.1 Anaerolineae bacterium
AAGGGAGAAGGGAAAAGGGAGAAGGGAGAAGGAATGGCGACTACTGGGAGTTGGGACGGTAGGTGAAGGTGAAGCGGCGGTGGAAGCGGCGGAGGGCGCGGAGAGCAGGCCGCCCGAAGGCGCCAAGGAGGATGGCGTTGCCGAGGGCGCGGGACAGGTCCCAGAGCGCCGATGTCGCGACGTAGTAGGCGGCATAGCGGGCGAGGAGATCCCAAGCCGATTCGATGCCTGCCATGGCAGTGCCCACGGTGTAGGGCCAGAACCAGAGGTTGACGATCACGCCGTAGACGAAGCCCCACACGATGCCGGCGACGGTGAGGATCACGGTCTCGGCGCGTTCGCCCAAGCCACGCCTGTGCGTCAACTGGCCCAGGGCTCCGGCTGAGAGCCCGACCCAGCTGGCGGTGAGCATCTGCCCGGGCAGCCAGGGGCCGATGCCGCCGGTCGTGATGGCCGAGACCAGCAGCGTCAGGGCGCCCATCAGGAATCCGAAGCGGGCGCCGAAGACGTAGCCGGCAACGATGATCAGGAAGAAGACGGGGCTGAAGCCGCCGGGTCCAGGGATGGCCACTTCGATGAAGCGCAAGACGGCGTTGATGGCGACCAGGACGCCGAGCAGGGCCATCGTCTTGGCGGTCGTGGCACCGGTCTGCGCCTCAAGGAGAAGCGCCAGGAAGCAGAAGCTGACCATCACCGGCAGGAAGAGCGGGGAGACTTGGGCCTGCGATGGTGCCAGCGTGGGCGCAAGGAAAGGGAGGAGGATCGCCAGGAGGCCGGCGGCGTTGGCCAGCAGATAGACGAGCGGCGTCCAGATATCGCGGATCGGCGTTGTGGCGTTCATGGCGGTCTCTTTAGGACGGCTGTTTGTTCATCCATACTGTCGTCTGCGGAAGGCTACCTCTAAAGCGCTTCAACGTCCTGGATCATGCCGCAAGCATCCGGGCTCGTCTGCGCGGTGGTCACGCAGGTGCTGCTCCTCTGCACACCCCTACAGCATACCTGCGTATGTGCCGGTGTCCACCACCACCGCGACGACGCCACGTGAGTGGCGACGGTTACCCCAGAAGCTGTCAATACCTGCCTTGATGAAGTCGATGCATAGGGCGATGACGCAAGCGTACGTGGTGTGCCTGGGCAATCATCGATGCAGACAGGTGTTGCTGTGCTATACTCGAAGCACACCACCTGCCAAGCTAAGGAGCGATGGGTACCGCCGACCTCTCTATCTGGTGACGGTGGAGTTCTTCTCTGACGGCGGAGATGAAGCGTGGCTGTTTGAGGGCACCGTGACAGCTAGTCCTACCGGCACCTTTTTCTTTTGCGCTGCTTCACGTTTGACGGGCCCCAACTTGAAAGCCATAGCAACAGATTGAGACGGCAACACGTCTGAGTTTTCAAGCCCTCTAGCCGTGGCGTTCTGCGTCTTCCTGCCGTTGGTGGCAGGAAACGCCAAGTAGTCTCGCGTGCCGCGGGCTGCTGATCCTGTCAGGGGACACGCAAGTGATCGGATAGGAGCACATGAGCACGGCAGGGCACCAAGCATAGGGGAACAACCGGGAGAGTGAGAATAGCCAGGGTCGTAGCCTGAGTTAAGTGCCAAATCAAGTCGTAGAAGTCGAAGTCGATGTCGTAGAGGGTGCGGTTACGAGTGATGCTCGCTAGCCTTGACTGCGCATCGACCGGATCAACCGGCCAGGCCCTTGATCGTGGGGGCGGGGGTGCCCCGACGCTGGACCTCATCTTGTGGGAGGAGGATTAGCTACGTCCCCAAGACGATGCTGACGGCTATACGTCGCTACTCGTCGATGTCGTGTGAAGGTGTCGGTGTCGTGTAATAATGCAGTCCATGACGATGTTTCAGGCTACGACCCTATAAGTAGTATAGCGGGTCGATGTTACAATCCACATTACAGTATCGTGGCATTCCAGGAGACAGCCCCCAACGCCCGGAGATAGTCTGCATAGGCATAGACTCTGGCTGTCCACGAACCGGTTGTCCCCTCGGCCTGGTGACACGCTAAGCGCAGAGTCGTCATCATCCGTTTGGTGGCAGGTCGTGTTTGGGTGTATGATGCGACCTAGTCACTTCTGGTTCTAGCGTGGAAAGGGGGATCTATGAAGGCTGCATTGTTGTATGGGGTTGGTGATCTTCGGGTTGAAGACGTCGCCGAACCGACGCTCTCTCGTCCAGACGAAGTCCTCGTGCGCATCCACGCGTGCGGGATCTGCCCGAGCGATCTCCGGGCCTATACGGGCGCCCGCCAGCCCTACCGGGACTGGCCCTACACGCCCGGGCATGAGTGGGCGGGAGAGATCGTGGAAGTCGGCGCGGAGGTCGAGGGCTTCCATCCCGGCGAGCGGGTGGTGCCGAACCCTATGTTGGTCTGCGGCACGTGCTACAACTGCATCCGCGGGCTCTACAGCTTCTGTGAGAACCTCCAGCGTGGGCGCATCCGCGGCGGGTTTGCCGAGTATGGAACGGCACCGGCGGCAAGCCTCCACAGGATTCCTGCACACGTCACCTACCGGCAGGCTGCTTTTGGCGAGCCGCTTGCTTGCTGCGTTTCAGGCAGCAAGGCGAGCGGTATATCATTTGGTGCTGACGTTGTCATCATCGGGGCCGGACAGATCGGGCTGATGCATCTGCAGTTGGCAAAGCTGTCGGGCGGACGGCTTATCATCAGTGACTTGATCCCCGAGCGACTGGAGAAGGCACTCGAACTGGGCGCGCACGCCATCGTGAATGCCGGCACCGACGACCCACTTCAGTCGGTCCGGGACCTCACTGCAGGCCGAGGTGCCGACGTGGTCATTGTGGCTGTCGGCGCAGCCATGGCGGCGCAGCAGGCATTGGAGATGGCAGGGCCGGGCGCGACGATAAACTACTTCGCCGGCACCTATCCATCCACAACCATTCCGCTCGACCCGAACACCATCCACTACCGGCAGATCCGGTTGACCGGCACACACGACTACGGGCCGATTGACTTTCGCGATGCCTTGCGCTTCATCGAGCTGGGTTCCGTAGACGTCGATGCGCTGGTCTCACACGAGCTGCCCTTGTCGGACACAAAGGAAGGTTTCGACATTGTAGCGGCTCGCGACGGATTGAAGGTCAGCATCTACATGTAGTCCCTGATTTCCTCGACAGGTGGTCTATGAGATCCCATCACGAGAGGCCGCCGGCTAAAGAGGGCGCCGCGGGCCGGCCCGAAAGGTCCGCCAGCCTGCTCCTGGGCCTGGATCTGGGTACGACGACGACCCGTGCCTTGCTCTTTGATCTCTCCGGACGTCCGGTCGCGGAGGCCTACCGGGAGGTGCCGGTGGCTCACCCGCGGCCAAACTGGGCGGAGTTCGACCCGATGGCGTGTTGGCGGGCCACCACCGAGGTGATCGGACAGGTGCTGCGCCAGCGGGGTGTCTCTCCGACCGACGTGATGGCTGTGGGCCTGACGGGTCTGCTCCACGCGCTGGTGCCCGTGGATGCAGCGCAGAATCCCCTTGCGCGGGCCATGCTCTGGATGGATCACCGCTGTGCCGAGGAGGCGGCGTGGCTGGCACGTGAATGGGGCGATCTCGTCCGGTGCGCCACAGGACACGGCGCGGTGACTACCACCTGTTCCGCCCCCAAGCTCCGCTGGCTAGTGAAGAACGAGCCGGACCTCGTGGCGGAGACGGCCAAGTTCCTGCCGGTCAAGGACTTTGTGCGGCTCAAGCTGACGGGACAGATCGCCACCGATCCGTCCGACGCTGCCGGGACGATGCTGCTTGACAGGCGGACAGGGGATTGGTGCCTCCCCCTGCTGGAAGCCATTGGGGTGCCAGTCGAGAAGTTACCGCCGATCCGGGGATCGTCTGAGGTCGCCGGCGGTGTCACGCCCAGCGCTGCAGCGATGACGGGGTTGGTGGCGGGCACGCCGGTGGTGCTGGGGGGAGGAGATACGACGACCACCCGGATTGGTGCCGACGCTGAAGGGTCGGGCCGGGCCTGCCTGTACCTGGGCACGGCTGCGTGGGTGGCTGTACCACAGCGGCTGGCAGGGCGCCTTGTGGCCACGGCTACGACCGGCGCAGCGCTACGATGGCTCGTGGAGCTGCTCGATGGCGGACAACCTGATGCCCCCTCCGTCGCCTATAGCGCGCTCCTCGCACGGGCTGCTGCCGCGCCGCCAGGTGCCGGGGGCTTGGTCTTCCTACCACACCTGATGGGTGAGCGAGGCCCCGTCTACAATCCTGAGGCCAAGGGCGTCCTGTTCGGCTTGACGCTGGCCCACGGACGGGCGGAGGTGGCCCGAGCCGTGCTCGAGGGCTGCGCGTTTCACATCCGATCGATTCTCGAACAGCTGACCGGCGAGCCGCTGGAGGAGATCACAGTGGTCGGCGGTGGGGCGAAGAGCCCGCTCTGGTCGGCCATCATCGCCAGCGTGACCGGGCTGGACGTCTTGGTGCCGGAGGTGGCGGAGGCCGGCGCGTTGGGCGCGGCGATCCTGGCCGGTGTGGGGATTGGGGTCTATGACAGCGTGGCGGCGGCAGCGTCTCAGCTGGTGCGCATCGCCGCGCGCTATGCGCCGGATCCCGCTCAGCAGCGACGCTATGACCGGTTGTATGCAGTGTACTTGGATCTGGAGGCGCGGATGACAGAGCTCTACGGTCGGGTGCCCTTGGGTGAAGATGTAGACTAGCGAGCAGGGCTGACGACGCTAGGCCATCTGGGTCAGATGCTTAGCATCGGTGGCGACGTCCAGGACCTGGCAGGGCCAGGCCGGTGCCCGGTGCGTGTGGCGGGGTCGTGCTAGCGAGGAGGTGACTATGAAGGCGGCGCTGTTCTATGGAGGACACGATATCCGCGTTGAGGAGGTCCCAGATCCAGTGCCTGGTCCAGGTGAGGTGCTGGTGCGGGTTAAGGCGGGTGGGGTGTGTGGGAGCGATCTGCACGCCTACCGTGCTACGGGCGGGGTGACGCCAGGGTCTGGCCCCATGATGCGAGGCCACGAGTTGGCCGGTGAGATCGCGCAACTGGGGCTGGGCGTTCACGGGCTGACGGTTGGGCAGCGTGTGGGTGTCGAGCCACGACACCTGGTTGGGTGCGGGCAGTGCCGGTGGTGTCGACGCGGCGACACGCAGCTTTGCCCAACCCGGGGATGGTCGGGCGACCAGCGGCTGTGGTCGACGGGCTTCGCTGAGTATTCACTGGAACCCGCGCAGAACACCTATCCCCTTCCTGACGCACTCGGCCTCCGCGAGGCGGCTCTTCTGGATGTCTACGCTTGCGCCGTACACGCACTGCACTTGGCGCCCGTAACCCCGGGAGAGATCGTCGTGGTGCAGGGGGCGGGGCCGATTGGGCTGGCTGCTGTGGAAATCTACAAGCTCGGCGGCGCCAAGGAGGTCATCGTCTGCGACCTGCTGCCCCATGCGTTGGAGGCTGCGATGACTGTAGGCGCCGATGCTGTGGTCAACAGCGGGGAGGTGGATGCCGTCGAGGCTGTGAGACAGCTGACCGCGGGAGACGGAGCCGACATTGTTGTCGAGGCAGTAGGAGGGAGGGCGCCGACGTTCGCGGCGGACGTAAGCATGGCGGCGCGCGGTGGTACCGTGATCGTGATTGGGATGTACAGCGACCCCCAGACGCTGGATGTTCGGGAGGCGCAGCACAAGGAGCTCAGGATCCTCTTCAGCGACAGCTACGGGCTCTGGAAAGGGGTGCCGGAATTCCAGATCACGCTGGATCTGATGGCGGCGGGCCGGCTCAAGCCGGAGGCTTACATCACGCACGCCTTTCCGCTGGTGGAGATTGGGCAGGCCTTTACCGTCGCCGACAACAAGCGGACGTCGGGCGCCATCAAGGTGATGGTGTTGCCCTGAGCAGGGCGGCAGCTGGGATCCATAGGGAGGTCATACGATGGAAAGGGTGAAAATCGGCGTCGTTGGGTGTGGCGTCATTGCCAACTCTGTGTACCTGCGGGGCATCAAGCAGATGCCCGAGGTGGAGATGGTTGCGGTCTGTGATTTGATCGAGGAGCGGGCTCGCGCAGCATCGGAGGACTACAGCGTACCGGCGTTCTACACCGACCTAGCGACGATGCTGGCGGAATCCGACATCGACATGGTGGTCAACCTCACGAACATCCAGGCCCACTTCGAGACCAATCTGCTGGCCCTTCAGGCGGGGAAGCACGTCTACACTGAGAAGACGATGACGACCACCGTGGTGGAGGCCACGCGGCTGATCGAAGAGGCTCGGGAGCAGCAGGTGCTGCTGGGCGCGGCTGCGGCTACTATGCTAAGCGCGGCAAACCAGAAGGTCGGGCAACTCATCCGGGCCGGCGCGATCGGCAAGGTCTGCTTTGTCGTGGCGCACCACTCTCACGGCGGAGCGGCCTCCTTTGAAGGCTGGACGACAGATCCCACCTGGTTCTACAAGCCGGGTGCCGGGCCAATGCTGGACCTCGGGGTCTACGATCTGCACACGCTAACCGGGCTTCTGGGGCCGGCAAAGACGGTGACGGCGGTGTCGGGCATCTCGATCCCGAAGCGGACGGTGCGTAGCGGCCCAGCCAAGGACAAGGTCATCGACGTGGAGGTGGACGACAACACACTCCTGCTGTTGGACTTCGGGGATGCGACCTTCGCATTTCTGGACGCGACCTACTGCGTGCGCGACCGGCGTGGCCCGCGGATGGAGTTCTATGGCTCTGAGGGGACGATTAACGTCAACGACCGGGGTGCAGTAGCGCCGCTGTCGGTCTACCGGGACGATCGGGAGTTGGGTCTGGACGGCTGGATGGACCTGGAGATGCGCTCGGCGCCCCGTTGGTCGCTGGTTTCGGGCGTCGAGCACCTGGCGGACTGCATCCGCAACCCAGGTTGCCCGGTGATCACCACTGGGGAGCACGCACGGCATGTGATTGAGATCATCAACCAGGGCTATGTGGCGGCCCACGAGGGGCGGACGATGGTGTTGGAGACGACGTTCTAGAGGGTGAGCTGGCGGGGGGCGCGGCTGTGCTGTGCGCCCCCACCAGCACGAGATCCGGGGGCTCGCTTTGCCACTTGACCCCGGTGGCGCGCGGTGTTATACTTTCGGCAGTTAAGTGAAAAAGCTTGTCAATAGAGGGGCTGTGTGAGCGAGTCGACTGAAACGCAGATCGCACGGGCGCTCCGAGAGGCCGGGTACCGGCTGACCAAGCCGCGGCTGGCGGTGGCGCAGGTGCTGGCGGAGAATGTGGAGGGCCTGACGCCAGAGGAGATACACCAGCTGGCGAAGGTTCACTACGCGCCGCTGGGTCTGGTCACGGTCTACCGGACTCTGGAGATCCTGGATGAGCTGGGCGTCGTGCGGCGGGTGCACAGCGAGGAGCGCTGCCAACGCTACGCCAGTGCCGGACCTGAGAAGCATTATCTCGTGTGCCAGTCCTGTCACCGGGTCTTGGAGTTCCCATGCCATGGTCTGGCTAACCTGATCGAGGGTGTCCGCGACGCCACGGGCTACAAGATCACCGGGCACCTCTTGGAGCTGCGGGGCATCTGCCCGGAGTGCCAGCGGAAGGACGGCTTGTGAGGGGGCCCCTTTTTTTGTCTGTGAGTGAAAACGATTCTCAATAAGGTATGAGGAGGTAGCGGTACGGTGGTCAGGCGGCACAGTTACGGCAGCTGGGTGGGGGCGGTCGCGCTGTTGGTGGCAGTCATGGGGGTGTTTGCCGGATGTGGGGACGGCGCGCCGCCGGGGGGCGACGGTTCTGAGACGATCGCGGCGACGGTTAGCATTGTGCCGCAGCAATACTTCGTTGAGCGAATCGGCGGTGAGCACGTGTCTGTCGACGTGATGGTGTTGCCGGGGGCCAGCCCGGCAACATATGAGCCGAGGCCGGAACAGCTCAAAGCGCTGAGCACAAGCGCGGCCTACTTCAGCATCGGTGTGCCCTTTGAGGGCGTGTGGCTCGACCGTATCGCCGCGGCAAATCCTGAGATGGTGTTGGTGGACACGATCGCCGGCATCGAGCGGGTGCCGATGGCGGCGCATGAGCACGGGGATGAGGTGGGTGACGAGGACCACGATCACGAGGCTGGCGCACCAGATCCTCACGTCTGGGTCTCGCCTGCGCTGGTGAAGATACAGGCGCAGACGATTGCCGACGCGCTGATCGCACTGGATCCAAAAAACGCGGCGGACTACGCGGAGAACCTGGAAGGCTTCCTGGCGGACATCGATGCGCTCGAGGCGGATCTGCAAGCAACCCTGACCGGCGTCACAGACCGCAAGTTCCTAGTCTTCCACCCATCGTGGGGCTACTTCGCCGAGGACTTCGGACTGGAGCAGATCGCCATCGAGGTTGGGGGACAAGAGCCCAGCGCTCAGGAGTTGGCAGCGCTCATTGCGCTGGCGAAAGACGAGAACATCAAGGTAGTCTTCGCGCAGGCGGAGTTCAGCACGGCAGATGCCGAGACGATCGCCGCGGAGCTTGGGGGGGAAGTCCTGCTGATCAGCCCGTTGGCGTACGACTGGCTGGCGAATCTGCGCGAGGTGGCGACGGTATTCGCGGAGGTGTTGGGACGGTGAGGGGACAAGGGACAAGGGA
>JAFGNI010000038.1 GCA_016927095.1 Anaerolineae bacterium
ATCCGTCGCGGGCGTGAAGCGAGCTGCCAGTTGTGTCGGGTCATAGGCCTGGGAATCGCGTGATCCGAAGATGCCGCACTGGGACCCACTACCATTTGACAGTTGGCGTGATCCCAACTATGGTGATCTCTATCACTGGGCCTCGGCACGCGCCTCGGAGGGTGGGCCGGGCAAGGGCTGATTGGCGGACAGGGGGGATTGTGCTTTGATGACCCGCCGGCAGGGACGTCGTGGCTATCATCTGTGAGCGCGCCGATGGCAGCGCACCGTTACCTCTAGCACCTGTTGCCGGCCAACCAACCCATTGAAGCAGTTGAGGAGGCAGCGTTATGTCTTTTCCAGAACCGTTCTACCGATGGCGCCCACATCCCTGGCACGGGTTGGAGGTTGGCCCCAATCCGCCGGAAATCGTGCATGCCTATATCGAGATCACACAGTTTGATTCGATCAAGTACGAGATCGACAAGGTAACGGGCTATATGTGGGTCGACCGTCCGCAACATACGTCCTCCCAACCTCCGACCCTGTATGGGTTCATCCCACGCACCTACTGTGGACGCCATGTGCACGACCTCTCGCCGAAGTCAGAGCGGGGCGACGGCGATCCTCTGGACATCTGCGTGATCAGCGAGCGCCCATTTGATCGAGCAGAGGTTATTCTGAGCGCCCGCGTGATCGGCTGTATCCAGGCAACTGACGGTGGAGAGGCAGATGATAAGGTCGTAGCGATCCTGCAGAACGATCGGTTCTGGGATTCGGCTGAAGACATCTCTGACCTGCCAGAGGTGTTGCTCGATCGCTTGCTTCACTACTTCTCCACCTACAAGATGGTGCCGGGCGGCGAGTCGAAGATCACGATCCATGGCGTGCTGGGCCGCGAGGAGGCTTTCGGAGTCGTCGAAGCTGCGATAGCGGACTATCAAGAGGCCTACGGCGGGTAGCACGGCACGCGAACGGACTTCCTCGGCGACGTGGCCAGGGGCGCACGTTCTCGCGGCCGCGAGGCGAGAGCGAGAGGGTGCTAACCCAGGCACCCAACTCTGGCTGGGGACTCGCGCCCGCTAATCCAGCGAAAAGGCCACCTCAAGGTCCCGGATCTGCCGGTCCCCAATAGGGGTGAACTGCCCGCCGCGCCCCGCGTCGATCAGGGAACGGGCGCTGAACTCGGCGACCTCCAGCCGGTCGAAGGTGTTCAAGATGCTTGAGCCGGCTACCAGGATACAGTCGTTCTGGGCCAGAAGCACAGGGTGGCTCAAGGAGATCATCTCGGCGACCTTCTGGCTGTCGGTGTACAGGGTCTTGAACGGTATCGTTGGGATGTCGCGCAGCAGGATGTAGCTCTCAGGAATCGTGCGGGAATCGAGGTGCCTGCCGGTGATGGCGTAGGCTGTGACATTGGGGCATTGCGCTGTCATGACGCAGGCGATGTCGGGATGGGTGTCGTAGATGGCTTGATGGAGTCTGACCGATCGACTCGGCATTTTGCCGTGTTCGCGGGCACCGTTCTGCACCAGAACGATGTCCTCTACGGTCAGGCTCCCGCGGTCCATTCCCGTCGGCGTGATCAGAAAGCTTTGCGCGTCGAGCCGGGCGGAGGCCACACCTTCCGTGCTGATCATCAAGTAGCGACCGACGGCACGCTGGACGATATCCACAAGCGCCTGACGGAGTTCGCGCTCACGGCTACTATGCACCGCGAGGGTGAACTCGGGCAGCATGTAGTGGCGGTGGTTGAAGAAGTTGAGCTCAGCCTCGGAAAGCTTGCGGACCTCGCCGAGACCGTGAGCGCGTATCAGCGTGCGGGCACAGAAATCCAAGGTCTCGAGTCGCTGGAAGGCTGATAGCAGGGATTCCCCGCCAGCGACCATGCCGTGGTTCTCCAAAATGACGATGTTGTAGCCCTCACCGAAGGTCCTGGCGATGTTCTCCCCGAGTTGCTCGCTGCCGGGCAGAGCGTAGGGCGCGAAGCCGACGGGACCACAGACCCGGTTGGCCTGAGGGATGATGCGTGTGTCGGGAGTCTCGCGTAGGATGCTGAACGAGACCAACGAGGGTGGATGGGCGTGCACAATGGCGCCGAGGTCCGGTCGCTGCTGGTAGATGGCCCGGTGGAAGGGGTACTCCGAGGAGGGACGGTGAGGCCCTATGGCAGACCCTTCGGCGGTGACACACATAATGTCTTTGCCGGTCAGCTTTCCCTTATCGATTCCCGCGGGCGTGATCCAGATCGCGCCATCATCGTCCCTAATTGATAGATTGCCACCCGACAGCGTCGTCATCTCGTTGTGGTATATGCGGTTCATGATGCTGACCAACTGGTCGCGCGGGTGCATTAGTTCGTAGTTCACGGATCCACTCCTTTGGTTGGCGGCCGGCTCCTCAGTACCTTCCCCTTATTATACGGCGAAGATGCGCCGAGCTGAAGGCCTGAGTGGTCAGGGCAATTGCATCTTGGCGATGTGGGTCGGCCTGCCGAGACTGACTGTGCACCAGAACCCCTCGCGGTCCATAACAGCGACAATGACGTGTCATACGTTGCAGGAACGCCGCAGATGACAGCGGCTGCGCCGCCGAGTCGGGCTAAACAGGCCGGCTTACAACCCCGAAGACCGTGAGTAAACTAGACACATACGCGCTGCCTGGGTGGTAGGGGTGACTATGGCAGGCCTTTAGCTGTCCACACCCCGATGGTTGACAAACGCTATTGCGGTGGCATTCTGAAGCCCGAGTCTTGGACCAGCCACACTTAGCCGGTCACCAAGGGCCAAGGCCTTGCACACACCGATGGCCAATGGAGGTATGCAGGTGGTCAGTTCTGGGGATATCCAGGTATTGAGGGAGCTGGGCAAGCAAGTCGCCGAGATTGCGGCGCTGCCCGAACAGCAGGCGCGTATCGACGGGTGGAAGCAGCTGAATGGGCTGCATCCGGAGCGACCGATGGTGCTGATCGATCAGATCCCCTGGCACGAGATGAATGTGGATGACGAGCTCACGCTGCAGTGCGGGGATGGTTTCTGCCGTGAGATCGAGACGAGACTGCGCCGGACCCTGTATCTATGGCGCCACATGCAGGTCGATATGGTTGTTGAACCTTATCTGGACATTCGAAAAGCCATCCGGGGCGCGCACTTAGGCATAACGGCCCACGACGACCGATCGATTCTGGATCCTGAGAACGATGTGGTCGGGCACTACTACATCGACCAGCTTCAGACCGAAGGCGATTTGCAGAAGATTCAGATGCCCGAGATCTCCTTGGATGCAGAGGCCACGGCTGAGGCTGCTGAGAAAGCCCACACGATCTTCGATGGCATCCTTGAGGTACGGCTTCAGGGTCTGCATCCAAGTTTTGCCTTCTGGGATCGGATCTCCGAATGGCATGGAGTTGAGGCTTCACTGATCGACCTGATCGACAGGCCGGACTTCATCCACCGCATGGTGCAGCGGATTACCCAAGGGTACCATGTGATGCTGGACCAATTGGAGGCACAGGGCTTGTTGGGCTACCCGATGTCGCTCATCCACTGTACGGGTGCCTTCGCGGATGAGTTGCCGGCGCCGGGCTATGACCCCAACAAAGTCCGGGCCAAAGACTTGTGGACCTTCGGCATGGCGCAGATCTTTGTGTCGGTGTCCCCGAAGATGCACCAGGAATTCGAGCTCGACTACGTCTTTCCGTGGTACGGGCGCTTCGGCTTGGGCTATTACGGCTGCTGCGAACCGCTGGACAACAAGATCGATATCGTGCGCAAGATCCCCAATTTGCGCAAGATCTCGATGAGCCCTTGGGTTGATGTGCAGAAGGGGGCGGAGCGGATAGGTGCGGACTTTGTGTTCTCGCGCAAGCCGAGTCCAGCCTTGGTTGCCACAGATACGATGGATGCTGAGGCCATGCGAGCGGATCTCCAGAAGACCTATGACGCTTGCGCCCGCACTGGTACGCCGCTGGAGTTCATCTTGAAGGACATCAGCACGGTGCGCTACGAACCGCAGCGTCTGTGGCAGTGGGCGGACATTGCGATGGAGGTTGCCCGAGGATAGATGCTGCAGCTACGAGATGCAGAAAGCCCGGTCGTGACGTCTCACGGCCGGGCTTTCTTGTGGGCGAGCCGAGACTCGAACTCGGGACCTCACGGATGTGAACCGTGCGCTCTAACCAACTGAGCTACTCACCCTTGAGTAGCCAACATTATAGCAGAATGGCTCAGATGCGCAAGTCCTGCCGGGCTCTGCTGGACGATCAAGATTGTGGATGGCTGCGCTCTACTTGAGTTCTCCCAGTGCTGCAGCGATGCGCACGGTTCCTTTCTCGATGTCTGCCATGGAGCTGGCGAAGCAGAGGCGGAGATAGCCCTCACCGCCCTGCCCAAACGACGTGCCAGGCAGCAGTGCGACGCCGGCCTCCTCAAGGAGGTAGGTGGCCAACCAGTCCGACGTCTTGCCAAAGGACTTGACGTTGGGGAATGCGTACATCGCTCCCTGTGGCAGCCGGCAACTGACGCCCTGTATGGCGTTGAGCGCTCCGACCATCGCATTGCGGCGACGCTGATAGTCGGCCACGACGGCCTCAACCTGTTCCTGGGGACCATTGAGCGCCTCGACACCTGCGTACTGGGTGAAGGTTGCACTGCAGGTAACGCTGTGGGTGAGCAGCAGGCCGAGTTTGTCAGCCAGTGGTTCGGGCATAATGCCGTAGCCCAGACGCCACCCGGTCATCGCATAGGTCTTCGAGAAACCATCGCAGATGATGGTGCGGTCCCGCATACCTGGCTGGCCTACAATGCTTGGCGCTGCGAGTCCGTCAAAAACGAGACGACTGTAGATCTCATCGGACAGGATCCAGGCATCGTGGCGCTGAGCTGCAGCAGTGATGTGTGCCAGGACTTCGTCAGAGAGCACACCGCCGGTGGGATTGCTCGGTGAGTTCAGCACAATCATACGGGTGCGGTTGTTAATGGCAGCGTCAAAGGCATCCAAATCGTACGCAAAGTCTTGATCCTCACGGAGGGGCACTGGAACAGGGGTTCCGCCGGCGACCTGCACCATCGCTCTGTAGGTTGGGAAGCCCGGATCGGGAAAGATCACCTCGTCGCCGGGTTGGACTAGGGCAAGGGTTGGGAAGAAGAGCGTGGGCTTCCCTCCGGGCATCACTACGACCTCAGAAGGAGAGATCTCGATGCCACGGCGCCGGCCTGCATCCTCGGCGATGGCCTGTCTCAACTCAGGGATCCCGAGTGGCGGGCTATAGCGTGTCCGTCCATCTCGGATGGCCTGGATACCTGCTTCGGCAACGTTGGAAAACGTGGGGATGTCGGGTTGGCCGATCTGGAACTCGACGATGTCACGCCCCTGCGCCTGTAGGGTCTGTGCCCGCACAAGCATGTGGAGAGCACCCTCAGGCACAAGTTGGGCGACGCGGTCTGCGAAGGCTCCGGTTGTCATGGTATGACTCCATCTCTTTCTGCGATAGCGCCAGCAGCCCGCGGCGGCGCCGGGACGAACTCACAGTGGGGCCGAGCCAATCTTAAGATGAGTCTAGGGCACAAAGAGGTACTCCCCAGGGTTCTCTTCGGTGGTCTCAGTGTCCAGCGTCACGACCTGGAACCAGGTGTTACCTGGCTTGAGCGGCAATGGCGCGCCTCCATCGTTCACGAAGGTGAGCATCTCGTCACGTGCCTCGCGCTGCCAGTAGCCTTGCAGCATCTTGCCATCGCGCAGGATCAAGGCAGATCCCTGTCCCCAGAGCTGGATCTCGACCGACAGTAACCAGGAGCTCTGAGCACCGATCATCTGCTCCCAGAAGTCGGCATTGACGTGGTTAGCGTAGACCAACACGACGTTGGCTGCGCGAATCTGTTCGCCGGTGAGGCTATCGACGTGTGGCACCCCGTTCATAGTCCGCAACCAATAGCCGGAGTCAGCATCGTAGTCCCACTGCGCCCAGGACGACCTGTCGGGGTAGTTGATGTTTGCTCGCGTGATGTCTGGGATCCCTTCGACGTTGGGGATATTCTCGCTGAACGCCATGTGCTTCGGAAACTCAGGCCGCTCATTGATCTCCCGCTCCTCGGCCAAGTCGCGCAGGGCAGCGGGGCTCGCGAACAGCGTATGCTCAAAGTCCTTGCCAGCTTGCGGTACGCGGTAGAAGTAGGGTTCTCCCGCACCGAAGTCAGGCGCGGCGATGTAGTCGGGGAAGAGGTCTGAGCGGCGAACAAGCTCTTTGACGCCTGCGCTACTCCCTGAGTAGCCGAAGAGCGCATGGTACATCGCCGGGATCTCCAAGTCTACCATGCGTCCGCTGCGCACCGATCCGACTCGCTCCGGCTCGTTGGCATAGAAGACGGCGGTGAACCGCGTGATCCTGGCCTCGGTTATGTGCTCGAAGACCAAGTCTGCCGACCCAAGTCCCGACTGAGGACGGGCTGGTGGCGAGTTGGAGACCTTGATCGCGAGGGGGATACGATCGAGCAGAGCTTCATCCTCTACCTGTAGACCGGTCAGAGGATTCACGTCCGGTGGGAACGGAGTTGGGTCGAGCTCTTCGGCGGTCGGACTTGGGGCAAGTGTACTAGTTGGTCTTGGGGTTGCGGTTGCGGTTGGGGGCTGCGGCGTGTTGGTCGCAGCCGGTGCGGGTGTTCGTGTGGCCGTGGGCGTTGCCATGGGCGTAGCCTGCTGACCGCAGCCGACGATGGCGACAAGAGCAGTGAGCAGGATGACAGAGATCGCGAGCGCGCGCTTGGTCATGTGTCCTCCAATGACAGGATCAGTGCGGTGCGGGGACCGACAACTTCCTATCGATTATAGCCGTTGGGATGGTCTGTCAAGCCGATGCGTCTACTCAATGCCGAACATGTAGCGCAGCACGATGGCGTGCGTCATCTGCTCTACAGGCGCGCGGTCATCGGTGAAGATGCGGTCGGTCCTAGTGGGCTCGCGCAGGCTGGCGTGAGCCCGCTCAGCGAGTGTCTGGAGTCGGACATCGTGGAGCAGGGGCAGGTTTGCCAGTAGGTTGCCTCCTGTCGACGGCTCGACTGTGGCGATGACGATGGCGTTGAAGCTGCCGGGTATCGCGATGATGTGGCTGTCTGCGAAGACCTGGTTCATAGTGTTTACAACGGTGTCGACCAGACGCCAGTCACCGTCATCGGCGCCGCCAGGTCCGGGGGTGTGGCCCACATTGATGGCGACAACCCCCTCATCTGTGAGGTGATCCCGAACCTCCTGGAAGAACTCGACGGTGGTCAGGTGCCAAGGTATGTAGGGAAGCCGGTAGGCATCTACGGCAACGAGGTCGTAGCGCGCCTCGTTTGCCAGCAGGTAGGTGCGTCCATCGGCGATGTGGACGGTCACGTTGGGCATCGTCATTCCGAACCACTCTCGGCCTGCCTTGACCACAGCGCTGTCAATCTCCACGCCGTCGATCGGCAGTGGCCCGTAGACCTCGCTAAATTGCGTCGGTGTGGTGCCGGCCGCAAGGCCGATCACCAGCACGCGGTCCAACGCCTCCGGTGGGTGGGGTGCCGGGTTGAAGAAGGGTGCGATCAAATAGTAGTCCCAAGGGCCTCCCGTCAGAAGTGCGAGTTCCTTCCCCTCTGGCTGGTAGGCCGCGGGTGGCGTGTAGACCGAGTGTATGCCCTGGCCCTCATTGAGAAGAAGATAGCGCCGACCTGTGCGATCTTCAATGACCTGGATGAAGTTGTAGGTTGACTCCGTCTCGTACAGGAGCTCCGTTGCAGCTAGGGCTGTGCCAGCCATCGCGCCCACTG